>NZ_JAKSYF010000066.1:0-15220 GCF_022829745.1 Methylobacterium sp. E-016 | reverse complement strand
GCTTGTAGGCGCCACCGACGCGGGCCTCGATCGCGGTCTCGGCCGCAGCGTCGCCGCGCTCTCGCTGGGCGATGTAGCTCATTAGAACGAGATCATCGTCGCGATCCGGGTTCGCCGGGATCGATACGCGGGCGCTGTCCGCGTTGCGGAAGTGCGAGTTGATCAACCGGCGCGCGGCCGCCTTGGCCTCCTCGTCCGAGACAACCCGCTTCGTCTCCCAAGCCTCAGTCATGCCCGGCCTTCCGGGTTCAGGCCGTGGGAGGCCATCACCATGTAGACGGCCCCGGCGAGCTGCAGGTCGTGGAGGCCGTCGGGGCGGCCCTGGGCCTGTCAATCGGCGTTGAAAAGGGACCCGGGATCGGCGTCCAAAAAGGACCCACTGGCGGCATGGTTTCCATTGATCGGTGACGCAGCGGGCGACGCCGCGAAGCCGTCAGGGTGAGCGCAGCGGCGTCGCCCGCGTCTCCAGCGACCCGCCCATCCGGTCGCGGCGTGCCGCGGCCGGCTCCGAGGCGCGGGTCTTCAGCCGCCAGCTCGTGTTGCCGGTCTCCAGGATCTCGCAGTGGTGCGTCAGGCGGTCGAGTAACGCGGTAGTCATCTTCGCGTCTCCGAACACGCTCGGCCATTCGGCAAACGGCAAGTTCGTCGTCACGATCACCGAGGTGCGCTCGTAGAGGCGGCTGATCAGGTGGAACAGCATCTGCCCGCCCGCGCGGGGGAACGGCAGATAGCCCAGTTCGTCGAGGATCACGAGGTCGGTTCGTGCCAACTGAGCGGCTAGGCGACCGGTCTTACCGGCCCGGGCCTCCGCCTCCAGCTGGTTGACCAGATCGACCGTGTTGAAGAAGCGCACCCGCGCCTCGCGCTCGCGCACGCAGTTGGCTCCGATGGCGATGGCCAAATGCGTCTTGCCCGAACCAGTGCCCCCGATCAGCACGGCGTTGCTGCTCTCGGTTAGGAAGCCCCCTCGGTGCAGTTCGCGCACAGCCACCGCGTCCACAGGCGAGCCCGCGAACTCGAACTCGGCCAGCGTCTTCATCACGGGGAAGCGGGCATTGGCGATGCGGTAGCTCGTGGCACGGCTCTCCACATCAGCCAGTTGCACCTACGGCCTGCAGTACCTCGCCCGGAACTGGCAGAGGCACACCTTGACGCCCGAGGCACCCAAGGACCTGTTCGGAAACGGCGCGTAACTAAAACGTAGTCGACCTACCGTCGCTACGTATGGGGCCTGCTTCCGCAACGGAAACAAACCCTTAGCTTCTCAGGGGGCACCCTTCCGCCGGCATGGCCACTCCCGCCCGGGTCGCCCGGATGCTCCCTTCCGGGCGACCCAGAAAATAGTTTGGGGGGAAACCGCGTTTTCCCGTCGTTTGGGGATTGATCCTTGCGGCGTGCACAAACGTGCGCACACGAAATGCTTTGTGCGCACGCCGTATGCCGACGTCATGCCGCCCGGGATCAATCGCCGGAGGAAAGCTGCCCCGTCCCGCTGCGGGGGCACTCCGGTCCCGTCCACTCGGAATGCAGGTCAAGGGCGTCCGGCGCCGACCGGTCCTGCAGGATGCTGTACGCGCCCTTCCGCCCGTCGGCGAGCTCGTACGATCCGCCGAACCACGGGCTCGCCCCCCGCGATCCAGTTCCGTGCCCGACGACCTCGACGAGGACGCGCCCGGTCCCAACCTGGTGGACGCCGCATCGGACGGTGACGCGCCATGTAGCCGCCGTGCCAGGGACGGCATCGACGTAGCCGTACCGCTCGCGCCCCGGGCCCGCCGGTACCGTCAGGGCGAACGAGAACCCCTCGCTCTCCACTGGATGCAGCACCTCGGCGGCCGCGGCGCCGGCGAGCAGGACGAGGACGATGGTGAGGCTGCTACGCATGGGATGGCTCCTGGTGATCGAGGATGGCCCAGCACGACCCGTCGGGCTCGAAGCCGACAACGACCGCGTGGATGACGATTTCGGCGGTGTCCCGGCGCCGGAATCCGGCCTCCGTCGGGCGGTAGCCGACACGGATCGCCGAGGGCGGCCGCGCCCCATCGGACAGGGTTCCTGCGATCCAAGCATGAACGTCGCGGTCACCGGTCCGGAGCACGCGGAGCCGCGCGGATTCGCCGGCGTGAAACCGGCAATCCTTCAGCATCAGGGCGGGCCGCCGGTCGACGACGAGGCCACCTTGGCGCAGGCTCCACACGAGCTTCGTGCGGTTCCAGTAGCACTGGTGGACCTGAACAGAGCGAGACACGGACGCACTCCATCCGCGGGAGGGGGGCGAACATCTGCGCGACGGCTTCGGCCTGGAGGGCGAGGCTGAGCGCCTCCTCCTCGCCCAGGCGTCCCCGGGCATGGAGGGTGGCGATCCGGTCGACGCGGAATGCGCAGGCGATGGCGAGGATCCCGCACATGCGCCGGGAGGCCCAGAGGGCGCGGATGCGCGCCCGGATCTCGGAGAGGGTCTCACGCTGCATCGGAGGCCTCCTCGGTGACGAGGGCGATCCGCTCGGCGATGGCCGCGCCGATGACGATGGCGTCGGCCGGGTCGAGCTCGCGCGCGATGGTCAAGCGCATGACGTGGAACTGGAGATCGCGCAGGGCGGCGAGACGGGGGGCTTCGTTTTCCATGATCGCCTCCCCCTCAATGCCGGGCCAGGGCGGCCGGACCCGACTCGCGGCTCCGGAGCACCAGTTCGACCAGCTTGGTGAGCTGGCGGATCGAGCCACCGCGCCATGCCGACAGGGCAGACATCTCCTCAGCATCGAGGACGCCCCACCGCTCGTCGAGGCCTTGCCGGCGGCAGATCTCGCGGGCGATCTGCGGAGCAAGGATAGCGAGGTGCTCAGGACCCGGCGCGGAAAACAGCGTCACGCTGTCCATGCGGTCCATCAAGGGCGCGGGAATGCGCGAGAGCTCGTTGGCCGTCACCAGGTAGAGGACGTTGGAGACGTCCACGGGCGCATTGACGAACACCTCGTGCCACGCGGAATTCGTTTCGACGCCCCATAGGCCATGACAGACGTCCCAGGCACGGCCGCCGTTGCTGTCAATGGACCCAGAAGCCTTATCGTATTCGTCGAGGGCCAAGACGCCGTTGCCCTTGCGGAACCGGTTCAGCAGGGCGAACGGCGCCGTCATGCCAGCCGAGGTCCAGCGCGATGGCGTTCCACCCAGGGCAGACGAGTCCGCCGAATTGTCCAGGTTGACGCGCTCGAACGGTAGCCCCGAGACCTCGGCGACCGTCCTGCAGAACCGGGTCTTCCCGACGCCTGCGGGTCCGTGAAGCATGTGCACGCCGCCACGCCAGAACTTGTTCCCGGACTGCTTCTCGCGGATCGCCCGGGTCGCCCCGCCCTCGGTCGGGAACTCCGCGAGCAACGTTCTCTCCCAGACGTCCCAATCGGCCGGGACCGGGACGAGCGGGAGCGCCACGCCGAGGATGTCCTTGACGGCGGTCTTCATCTCCCGGACGTGGGCGGCGGACGTGTTGCCGCCGAGCGACCGCAGCACGTAGACGTGCCCGGGAGGGGCCTCATCCGCCCGGGCCGCCTCGATCCGCTCGGCGGCCGACGGCGCTGCAACGGGCAGCCCGGCGAGGCCGCCGGTTGGGCGGTCGTCGTGCATCGCCGCGGCATGGGTCTCCCGCATCCCGAGGGCGATCCGGGCCTGATCGACGGCGCGCTGGCGGGCGTAGGCCGGCTCGCCCCGACGGCGCACGCGGAGGTAGGCCGGGTCCAGCAGCGTGAGGCCGTAGGCGAGCTGGTGCTCCGGCGCGCCGGCAGAGGCATCCCGGGCATACGTCTGGACTACCTCACGGGCCGGCTCCAGGAACTCGGCGCCCCCCATTTCAATGAGGTAGACGAGGACCCGGTGGCTCGCCTCCCACCACCAGTTGTCCATGGCATCCGCCGGCGTACCGGCGTTCCGCGCGGCGACGTCGTACGCGGCCTCCAGCGCCTCGACGAACGCCTTCTCGCCGGCGGACCCGGGGATCTTGCCGATGTGTGCCCAGTAGGCCGTGAGGTGCAGGCCTCGTGTCCAGAAGACGCAGGGATCGTCCTGGAAAAAATCCCGCATCGCCTCCAGGCACGGGGTGCCCGGGATGAGGCTGCGCGTCCAGACGAGGCAGTCGTCCGCAACGAGATCGTTCAGGAGGGGGGCGTTGGCGTAGAGCGCGCGCGTCGAGGGCGCGACCGCCCCGCGGAGGGGGGTTCTAGGCATCGGACGGATCTCCAAGACGCCGACGGCCATCCGCCAGCGCACAGTGATGCCGAAGGTTTACGCCCGGAAATCCTAAGGAGAAGTAAAGCTAACCTTCGTCCACAGGGCGAATGGGCTTGCCCCGGCGGGCCTCCCTCAGGGCGACCCTCACGTTCGCGGCGGCCTGGACGGCGGTCTCGACGCGGTCGGGCCACGACGAGCCCTCGCCATAGGCGTCGGCGTACCAGGCCATGGCTGACATGATCCGCCCGAGGCCGTCCGCGTCGGGGCTGTCCGAGATCGAGCTGAGCACGCGCATCACCGCCGGGGGCAGCGCGACGGAGGCGAGGCGGTCCCGGGCAAGGGACCGCCGGTTGACCTTGAAGACATCGGCCACAGCATGCGTCCAGCCGTCGGGCCAGACCCGCAGCGCGGCCGCCTCGACCGCCTCCGCCAGCGCCGGGTTCACGTCAGCCGCTTCGAGGGGCGCGGGCACGCCGTCGGCGACCGCGTGGGGCCGCCTCGCCTCGTCATACGCCAGCACCACCGAGCCGCCGAGGAAGCCGATGGCGGTCCAGCCGTCGGGGACGGGAAAGCTGTCGGGGTCGACGTATGCGAGGCGGATCGGCATGCCCCCGGGGATAGCATGGCCCAGGGTTTCGGGAAGCCCGCCCCGGCAGGTCAAGCGGCCCCTTCCCCCGAATCGGCGCGATCACGCTACGATCTGGGGATGCGCATCGAGCGCCGGGGCCTGCGTGCGCGGGCCGAGATGAAGGGGTCCTCGTCCAGGTGGCGCGGGCCCCTTCGGATTCTTGGAGGGTGGGCAGTGGGAACCAGAGACGTCATCCATCCGGCTCGGGCTTTCGCCTTCGGCGACCTGATCGCCGGCCTGGAGAAGGCCCGGTCGGCGGGCCTCGTCAGCCGGAAGACCTGCTCCGAGACCGGACTCGTCCTCTACTGCTACACCCAGCGCTGCGTGTACGACCACGGATGGGATGCCTTCACGCTGCTCGCCCGCGGCCTGATCGTATGCCCATACCGTTGCGCCGTTATCGCGACCCCCTTCCCAAAATTCTTCAACGTCGGGGAGCGCCATGCGACAGTCCCGGACCTTCCGTTCGAGGCATTCGAGAAGCTCGACGGCAGCCTGATCATCGCCTTCCACGATGACGGCAAGTGGCGGGCCGCGACCAAGGGGGGCGTTCGACAGCTCGCAGGCCGTGTGGGCCCAGGCGCGCCTCGACGCGATGGACACCTCGTCCCTGGTGCCCGGCACGACGTACCTGTTCGAGGCCATCTACCCGGAGAACGTAATCGTCGTCCGGTACCCCGATGCCGGCCTGTCGCTGCTGGCCGCCTACGACGCGTCCGGGCGCGAGCTCGCATACTGGGAGCTCGTCGACGTCACCGCCGGGACCGGCTTCCGGCTGACCTGGCGCCACACGTTCGCCAGTCTGGCCGAGATGGTCTCGACCGCGACGGACCTGCCCCGCGACCGCGAGGGCTTCGTGATCCGCTTCGCCGACGGCACCCGGGTCAAGGTGAAGGGCAACGCGTACAAGAGCATCCACGGCCTGATCAGCCGGTGCACGCCCCTGGCGGTGTGGGACGTCATGGCCGCCGGCGGGGATCTCGAAGAGATGCGCCGGGACCTGCCCGAGGAGTTCTGGGAGGACTTCGACCAGATCGCCGTCGTCCTGCAGGCCCGGTACCTCAAGCTGGTGTCGGGCGTGAGCCTTGCCGCCGAGATCGCCACCGGCCTCTCGGACAAGGATCTAGGGCTGCGCCTGTCCGAGGTGCCCGACCCGATCCGGCCGTTCCTGTTCCCGTTCCGGAAGGCGACCACCGACGAGGCCCGGGAGAAGCTGCGGCTGGCCATGCTCCGGACGATCCGGCCGAACGGGAATCTGCTGGACGGCTACGTGCCCTCCTACGCGATCAGCAACGCGCTTGATGAGGCCGCCTGACATGACCGAGGATTTCATGTCCAGCTTCTCTAGGGCGATGAACACCCCCATCCCGGACGACGGGAACTCGGTCGATGACGTGAGACCATTCGGCTGGGCCCCGGGGCAGTATTTCTGCCGGGCCTGCTCGGACTGCGGCGAGGGCTACTGCGGCGACAAGCGGTGCCGTCGCTGCCGGGCCTGCGCCGTGAAGGCCTTGGAGGTGTACCGCAACAGGCCGACCTGGCAGAGCGGCCACAAGGGCATCCCGACTGACCGGCCAGTGTGGGCCTACTTCTTCGAGAGCGGCAGCGTCGAGGGGGAACCCGTCATGCTCCTGCGCGGCGTCGGTGTCGAAGGCGGCGAGGAGTTCGAGACGCAGTTCGAAGGACAGCGGTGGGACCGGTACGGCCACGTCATCTGCTGGACGACGTCGAGGAGCGTCCCTCACTCTCGGTTGAAGCGGTCGACGCCATCGTGGCCGCCCTGGCCGACCAAAGGGTCATCCGCTGGGGCTGCGCGGACCACATCGTCGAGGACTGGCTGCATCGCGAGGCCCTGCGGGCGGTCGTCGACGGGCACCGGGACGCCCAGGCCCTCGCGGCGGCCGCGCTCAAGACCAGCGATCTCAAGTTCTCCCGGTACTACGGCTGAGGGGGCCATGAACACGAACAAGTTCTGGTGGGCCACGGTCCATGATCACGACCGCCCCGAGGTCGTCGAGGTCACCTTCGAGAACGGCAAGCCGCACCGGGTCTACCTCTCTGGGACGGACGTCGACATCGAACCCTACGAGCTCGATGCCTGCGTGCGCCTGATCGAGCAGGTTCTGCCGCCTGGGCGCGCCGCGGCCGCGGTCGAGAAGCTGGAGGAGATCGCTGGCGAGAAGTGGCCTTGGATCGTGGTGGAAGAGATCTCCGCCATCCTGCAGGGTGGACCCGGCGCATGACGACGCCCTGGAAGGATCGCACCTTCACCAACGCGCCGCCCCTGTCCCTGAACGGGGACACCGCCCTGATCGAGAAGCCATCCTTCACGATGTTCGGGCAGTGCCACCGCCGGCCCTACCAGCAGGATTTCGATACCCTGCACGATGCCGTCTGCTGCGCGGCCGCGGCCATCGACCTGAACGCCTGGCACCCCGAGGAGGTCCGCAACCGGGACGGCGAGGTCGTCATGGGCAAGGACGAGCTCTGGGAGCGCGCACTCAACATCTGATCCCGCGACCCATGTCGACTTTAACCGTCTTGGAGATCGGCGTTTGACCGGATCGTTGCTTGGGGCCTATGGTGGAATAGGCCCATAGTTAAATTAACTTAAGATTTCGATGCCCTGAGAAAGGACTCGCTAACCGGCGAGACTTGGGGATTTCTCCACGTGTCGGGTCGTTGTGACCCCACGTGGAGGTGAACATGAGTGATACGAATACCGGGTGGCCGACGCCCCCGACCCCCGAGCAGCTCATCGAGCTCATGCTCCAGAGGGCGTGGTACGAGGCGGACTGCCTCGACGCCCCGTACCCCGATAGGCACGTCGATCAGGGGGTCGCGCTGACTGAGGTGGTCTCGTCCTCCGGCACGCTCATCATCTTGATCCCGGACGAGATGGGGCGCACTGGGAGGCACGTGCGCCCCATGTGGGTGAAGGGCGATCCTGCCCATGATGGTCCCCGGCCGCGGGAGCATTTCCTGGCCTTCCAAGCCCCCACGGAGTGGCACCACACCGCGTGGCGGGTGGCCTTCAGCACCCGCGACCAGGACCCCGAGGTGCGGGAGACGATCCTGGAGGGTGATCCCAAGGGACTCGTGCGCCTGATCGAGTGGCTCACGCCGGCGGGGCTCGACCGTTTCGAGCTCCTGCAGGGTGACTTCTCCTCCCATCCCGAGTTGATGGTAGTCGACGACTACCACCGGTGGCTTCTCGAAAACTCGGACATTGTGCCGACCACGACGGACGTCTGGGTCTAGCCCTCGACATGGACGACGGAGCAAGAAAGCTCCGGAACGGCATTGGTACGAACAGTAGGCGAGACGATGCCGACCAATCAGCATGGGCGCCTAGCCATTGCTTCTAGTCCTACTTGCTCTCTGCGCACCTACCACACGGTCCCCCTTACTCAGGATGTGCTTTGCGCCATCGAGGCCCTTCTTATTTGGCCCGGCCCAGACGAGGTAGTACAGGTGCCCTCCCTGCGTGTTTCGGATGAGGCGCCCCGGGGAGACGTGGCCGAAGAGCGTTTCCAGGCGCCCGCGGTACCAGTCCAGCAGGCGCAGCCCTGAGTCGGCGAGCTTCAGCGTTTCGGTGCCGAAGAGGCCGTCCCGCTCCTCGTAGGCGTGGTCCCACCAGTCCGGCGAGCCGAAGAAGACATTGAGCGTCTCGCGCCAGTTGGCGGGGATCTCACCGGTCCGGACGAGGAAACGCTGGATGGCCATGCCGAGGGGGAAGTTCACGAAGACCTCGATGGCCTTGGTCGCGGCGAGCGCCTCGAACGTGGCCCAGGGGATATGCATGCCGAAGGGGTCGACGAAGATGACCGCGCGGTGGTGCTTCCAGTTGATGCCGCTATCGAGGATGCCCTGGAGCTCGGTCGCGGCGTCGCCTTCCCGAACCACGATGCGGCGGGTGTCGCCGTACTCCTCCGCCAGCGCCCGGAGCTCGGCTATCCGTTCGGGGTTCCGCTCGATGAAGACGTAGCGACTGAACGGGTCAGCAATGTCCAGGGCGACCCGGGGAGACCCCTTCAGGTACTCGACGGCCTCGACGTCGGCCGTGGGTTCGACATCGAACAGGCCGGCTTCGACGGCGGGCTTCTCCTTCGTCCTTACCTTGGATCGACCGGGGCCTGCGAACGCGTCGACATAGATGGTCCCCTTGCACCACCAGCTTTGGTTCTTGAGCACCTTGGTGTAGAAGCCGAGGTAGTCGCCCAGCGCGTCTAGCTTCTCCTTCGCCCAAGGGCCGACACCGTCCTTGGGCTTCTTGGTCATTCAGCGGCAACTCGGATTCGTGGGACGTCGGTAGGAAACTCGCTCCAGGTGCGTCCGTCCAGGCTGCGACCGCCGGCTTTAGGACGGTATCCACCCCATTGCTTGAAGAAGAACGCCACGCCGGCATCGATGCATTGGTCTCGGACCTCGCGAACCCATTCGCTATCCATGGGGCGCGCGCGCGGACCGCTCTCCCCGCCCACGATGACCCAGTCGATTCCGGTGAGGTCGATGCGTCCGATGGAGCCGATGAGCGGCTCGATGGACAGGAACCGGATACCTGCGGGCGCGTCCTGGAGTTGGCGGACCCGGGACATGCGGGCGCCGTCCTCGACCGAGACGCCGCACCAGATGTGCGCCGGTCCACGTCCCTCACCGTACCTCCGGCGCAGGAAGTCCCGCATTAGGGACGAGCGCTTCGTCAGGATCTGGAACGTGTGCCAATCGGCTCGCTCCATGGTGTCGAAGACCTGGCCGATGAACGTGTCAGGCACGTCCTTGTGGAACAAGTCTGACATGGAGTTCACGAAGATCACGCGCGGCTGGCGCCAGGCCAAAGGCTGACCCAGGCGGGCCGGACGCAGGGTCAGGTCGAAGCCGGTCTCGAAGGGGTGCCCGGGCACTCCCCGGAACCGCTCAGAGAAGCGCTCGGCATAACAGTTGTCGCAGCCAGCGCTGATTTTGGTGCACCCCGTCACGGGGTTCCACGTCGCGTCAGTCCACTCGATAGAGGTTGCGTCGGCCATGGCGAAGCCCTGAAGCACATGCAGTCGATGTCAAGGCGATGATCGCCTTTTGCCGATTTCGTGCAAGGGCCGATTCGCGCGGGTTTCGCATCCGCGGCTGGTATCAGGCTGGTATCAAGGGGATCTGAGCGATACCAGCCTGAGCAGCGTAGACGTAGGCAAGCCCCTGCAGATGCTGAGGTTTCGGCTCTAAAGGGAGTGGAGCGGGTACCGGGAATCGAACCCGGGTATTCAGCTTGGAAGGCTGCTGCTCTACCATTGAGCTACACCCGCGATCCGCGCCGGATAGCATGGCGCGGTGAGCTTGAGAAGGCCGGAGACGCTGCAATCCGGCCCCTCCCGGCGTGGTGCTCAGTGCGCCGCGACCTGCCGCGTCGGCACGATGTCGTTGGCCATCACCTCGCCGAACGGGCCGTCGTTGCGGGCGTTCGAGGGGCCGATGCCGGTGGTGGCGCGCAGCGGCAGCTTCGGGAAGACGAGTTCGGCGAAGCGATAGGCCTCCTCGAGATGCGGGTAGCCGGAGAGGATGAAGCGGTCGATCCCGAGATCGATGTACTCCTTCATCCGGTCGGCGACCTGATCGGCCGAGCCGACCAGCGCCGTGCCGGCACCGCCGCGCACCAGCCCGACGCCGGCCCAGAGGTTCGGCGAGACCTGAAGCTTGTCCCGGCTTCCGCCGTGCAGCGCCATCATCCGGCTCTGCCCGACCGAATCCTGGCGCTTCAGCGTGGCCTGCGCCTTGGCGATCGTGGCGTCGTCGAGCTTCGAGATCAGGCGGTCGGCCGCCGCCCACGCCTCGCCCTCGGTCTCGCGGACGATGACGTGCAGGCGGATGCCGTAGGAGAAGGTCTTGCCGCGCGCCTCCGCGGCCGCCTTCGCGGTCGCGATCTTCTCGGCGACGCCGGCCGGCGGCTCGCCCCAGGTAAGGTAGACGTCGCAATGCTCGGCCGCCACGTCGATGCCGGCCGGCGACGAGCCGCCGAAGTAGAGCGGCGGATAGGGCTTCTGCACCGGCGGGAAGATCAGCCGGCCGTTCTCCGCCGACAGGTGCTTGCCCGTAAACGAGACGGTCTCGCCGGCCATCAGGCCGCGCCAGATGTGGAGGAACTCGTCGGTCACCGCGTACCGCGCGTCGTGGTCGAGGAACACGCCGTCGCCGCGCAGCTCCACCGGATCGCCGCCGGTGACGACGTTGATCAGCAGGCGCCCATCGGAGATCCGGTCCAGCGTCGAGGCCATGCGGGCGGCCGCCGAGGGCTCCATCAGGCCGGGACGCACGGCGACGAGGAAGCGCAGGCGCTGCGTCAGCGGCGCGAGCGCCGAGGCGATCACCCAGGAATCCTCGCAGGAGCGGCCGGTGGGCAGCAGCACGCCGTAATAGCCGAGGGCGTCGGCGCCCTGCGCGATCTGGCGGAGATAGCTCAGCGACACGTCGCGCGCGCCCTCAGACGCGCCGAGATAGCGGCCGTCGCCGTGCGTCGGCAGGAACCAGAGGACGTCGGTCTTTCCGTCGGTCGAGGCGGTCATCGAAAGGTCTCCGTGTCGGCTCAGGCCGCCGAGCGCGTGCCGAGCAGGTGCTCGAGGATGCGGCCTTCGAGCCGCGCCAGGTCGGGATCGCCGCGGCGGCGCGGCCGGGGCACGTCGACCCGCAGATCGAGGGCGATGCGGCCCTCGTCGACGACGAGGATGCGGTCGGCCATCGCCACGGCTTCGGCGACGTCGTGGGTCACGAGGAGCGCGGTGAAGCCCTGCGCCCGCCAGATCCGCTCGATCAGGTCCTGCATGCCGATGCGGGTGAGCGCGTCGAGCGCGCCGAGCGGCTCGTCGAGCGCCAGCAGGCCGGGTCCGCTGACCAGCGCCCGGGCGAGCGCTACGCGCTGGCGCTGGCCGCCGGACAGGGTGGCGGGCCAGACGCCGGCCTTGTCGGCCAAGCCGACCTCCTCGAGGGCCGCGAGCGCACGCGCCCGACGCTCGGCCTTGGTGCCGGTGCCGGACAGGCCGACGGCGACGTTGTCGACCACGCGGGCCCAGGGCAGCAGCCGCGGCTCCTGGAACATGATGCGCCGCGGCCGCTGAGACCGGCGCGGGCCGGCCTCGGCCTCGTCGAGGCCGATGCGCCCGGAGGTCGGCGTCTCGAGGCCGAGGATCAGGCGCAGCAGGGTGCTCTTGCCGCAACCGGAGCGGCCGACCACCGCCGTGAAGCCGCCGGCGGGCAGGAACAGGTCGAGCCCCGCGATCACGGCGTTGCCGTCGAAGCTCTTGTGGAGGTCGCGGACGGTGACCGCGATGCCGCGTTGCTCCCCCGCCCGGTCGGGGGAGGATCGGGATGAAGGTTGCGCGCTGCCCGAGGGCGTCGCGACCCTCTCCCCCTGGGACAGCGCACGCGCGCCGGTGTCCGGTTCCCGCGCCGGCGGCTTGTCGCGGAGTTGGGCGTCGAGCAGCATCAGGCGCTCCTGTAGGCGGGGTTCCAGGCGAGGCAGCTGCGCTCCAGCTGCCGCGTCAGCGCGTCGGCGAGCTTGCCGAGCGCGGCGTAGATCAGGATCGCCAGCACCACGACGTCGACCAGCATGAACTCGCGTGCCTGCATCGCCATGTAGCCGAGGCCCGAGGAGGCCGAGATGGTCTCGGCGACGATGAGCGTCAGCCACATGATCCCGAGGGCGTAACGCAGGCCGACGAAGATCGACGGCAGCGCGCCCGGCAGCACCACGCGGCGGAACAGCTCGGCGTTCGACATGCCGTAGACGCGGCCCATCTCGACCAGGGCCGGATCGACCGAGCGGATGCCGTGCAGGGTGTTGGCGTAGATCGGGAAGAACACGCCGAGCGCCACCAGGAACAGCTTGGCCTCCTCGCCGATGCCGAACCACAGGATCACCAGCGGGATCAGCGACAGGTGGGGCACGTTGCGCACCATCTGAACCGAGGTGTCGGTCAGGCGCTCGGACAGGCGCGAGAGCCCGTTGGCGAGGCCGAGGCCGAAGCCGATGCCGCCGCCGACCACGAAGCCGGCGAGCGCGCGCAGCGTGCTGACGCCGAGATTAGTCCAGAGCTCGCCGGTACGGCCGGCCTCGATCCCGGCGCGGATCACGTCGAGCGGCGCCGGCATGAAGCGGTTCGAGACCAGGCCGGCCGAGACCGCCGCCTGCCAGCCGACGAGGATCGCCACCGGCAGCAGCCAGGGCACGGCGGCGTCGCGGATGCGGGAGGGGGTGGCGCTCATCGGATCTCGGCCTTGCGTTGCGGGTGGGCCCAGACGGCGTCCGCGACCCGGATCGGTTTCGGCAGGAGGCCGAGGGCGTGGAAGGCGTCGGCCACCGCCTGCTGGTCGGCGATCGTCTGCGCGTCGAGGGCCGCGACCCCGTAGGACAGGCGATCGAGCGCCACCGTGAGCACCGGCGCCGGGATGCCGACCGAGGGCGCAAGCTCGGAGGCGACCGTGCCGCCGTTGCCGGCGGCCCAGGTGTCGACCTCGGCGATCGCCTTCAGGATCGCGGACACGATGTCCGGGCTCGCCTCGGTGAAGGCGCGGCGCGACAGGTAGAACTGGCGGTTCGGTGCGATCCCGGTGCCGTCGGCGAGGATGCGCGCACCGGTCGAGCGCTCGGCGGCGGCGAGATAGGGGTCCCAGATCGCCCAGGCGTCGACCGAGCCGCGCACGAAGGCGGCGTTCGCGTCGGCCGGCGAGAGGAAGACGAGCCTGACCGCATCGTAGGCGATGCCGGCCTTCTCCAGGGCGCGCACCACGAGGAAATGGACGTTGGAGCCCTTGTTCAAGGCGATGGTCTTGCCGCGCAGATCCGAGACGGCGCGAATCGGGCTGTCCTTCGGCACCAGGATCGCTTCGCCCCGCGGGGCCGGCGGCTCGGTGCCGACGTAGCGCAGGTCGGCGTTGGCGGCCTGGGCGAAGATCGGCGGCGCCTCGCCGGCCGAGCCGAGGTCGATCGCCCCGGCGTTCAGCGCCTCGAGCAGCGGCGGACCGGAGGGAAACTCCGACCACGCGACCTCGTAGCCGAGGGGCGCGAGCGCCGTCTCGAGGGTTCCGCGGCCCTTCAGCAGGACCAGCGACCCGTATTTCTGGTAGCCGATCCGGACGGCGGACGCAGCGCGGGCCGGGCGTAGCGCGACCGCCGCCGCGAGGCCGAGGCCGGCCGAGAGCAGGGTGCGGCGTCGCATCTGCGCGCCGGCCTCCGTCAGAGCGTCGAGCGCCGCACGCGGCGCGCGCGAGAAGTGGTCGTCGGTCATCGCGGATCAGCCGTTGCGTGCGGGTGGGATCCAGACCGCGTCGGCGACGCGGATCGGCTTCGGGATCAGCTTCAGGGCGTGGAAGCGGTCGGCGATCACCTGCTGCTCGGCAGCGACGCGGTCGTTCATCGGGCCGATGAGGTAGTCGGTGCGATCGACCGCGCGACGGGTGGCGGCGAGGGGCACGCCGGTGCCCTTCGAAAGCAGATCGGCGACCTCGCCGCGATTGTCGCCGCACCAGCGCGCGACGCCGCCGAGCACGTCGATCACCTCGGCCAGCACCGCGCCGCGTCCCTCCGCGAAGGCGCGGCTCGCCAGGAAGTAGTTGTTCTGCCGCGCGATCTCCTTGGCCGTCGCCAGCACGCGGACGCCGTCGCCGCCCTCCGCGATGGCGTAGTACGGGTCCCAGATCGTCCAGGCGTCGATGCTGCCGCGCGAGAACGCCGCCGCGGCGTCGGCGGGCGCCAGCGTCACCGGCTCGATGTCGGCGTAGGTGAGGCCCGCCTTCTCCAGCGCGGCGACCGTGAGGTTGTGGGCGCTCGACGCCTTGGCGAAGGCGACGCGCTTGCCCTTCAGCTCAGCCAGCGACCGGATCGTCGAGCCCTTGGGCAGCAGGATGCCCGAGCCCGAGCCGCCGGCCTCCTGCGCCGCGGCGTAGACCAGGCTCGACTTGGCAGCCTGCGCGAAGATCGGCGGGGCGTCGCCAGTCTGGCCGAAATCGATGCCGTCGAGGGACAAGGCCTCGAGCAGCGGCGGCCCGAAGGAGAACTCGATCCAGCGCCCGCGATGGCCGAGCTTGGCCAGGCGCTCCTCGATCACGCCCTGCTGCTTGGCGACCACGCGGCTGCCGTTCTTCTGGTAGCCGATGCGCAGCACGCCCGGCTCGGCGGCCACCGCCCGACGGGTCATGGGGACCCGCGCGGCGAAGTCCAGCGGCATGCGCCCGCCGCGGTTGATGCTCGCCGGTCTACAAGGGCAGCTTCACCGGGCTGTTCAAGCACGTCTTCGACCTGATTGATCCGGCGGCCCTGGCCAACAAGCCGGTCGCGATCGTCGCCACCGGCGGCGGCGCCCGCCACGCGCTCGTCGTCGAGCATT
>NZ_JAKSYF010000026.1:0-2505 GCF_022829745.1 Methylobacterium sp. E-016 | reverse complement strand
TGCAGCGGAGGCGGACGTGGAGAGCGACGCTGCGCCGAGCGCGGCGAACAGGGCGGCGGCAATGATGGATGAGCGCAAGATGGTTCTCCTCGCATGCCGCCAGAAGCGACAGCCTTCTCCCGTCGGTCGACCGGAGAATGGAAGAACCAAGCTCAAGCTCGTTTCGATCCGTTCGATCGTGGACCCGTAAGCGCGTGGAATGCGCAGCCGGGCACCTCGGATAGCCATCCCCGCTTAGACAGCGTTTAAGTGAGTGCGCGCTGCGGGCCCATTGGCAGCGATCCAGTCGGGCGAGAGGACGTGGCCTTCCTCCGTCACGATCCATGGTAGCGCTCTCGGATCTCGGAGCGCGTCGATCGCAACCGTCAGGGCTTCGCGCAGTGTTCGAAACTCATGTCCCTCCTGCCTACGGGGAGACATACCCCGCGGCCAGATCGTCAGATCGGCGGGCTTGTCCAGGTCGCTGAGCGTCATGCGAACAGTCTGCTTCGATGGGAGGGACACGCCTCGATACCGGAGCCCTATGGCTTCGGTTGGACGATCGTGTTTCGGGTATGTGACCGTGTTGGATGGAGGGAGCCCTAAGCCCGTGCGCCTACCCGGTGCGACCCACCCAGGCTGATCCCCTTCGACGACACCGAACGCGTGCCGAACGATGTCGGAGCGTAGGGTTTGCGTGACAGGTCATGCAGCGCATCCCCGACGAGACCTGGCGCTCCTTGTAGAGCGCGCCTTTCGCAGGTTGCGGCGATGCGGATGCCGAGTTCATGGGTGTGGCTTCGCCCGTAGAGGTAGACCGCCAGCCGTGCGCGGGTGGCCTCGGGGATGCCTTCCAACAGGTTGAGCAGCGTCTCGGCTTCAGCGCCCATGAGCCGCCCCAGCACCTCTATGGCGACCGGGCAGTCCGCAGCAGGATCATCGACGCTGATCGGGTACGCTCGGTTCACGACGGCACCTGTTGGCTGGACGCGAGCACGGTGGTGGCAGGTGGTTAATGATTGGTGTCGCGGATCAGTAATGCCGCTCGGCCCGCATTGGTCACCGATCGGCCCTGAGCGGAACCATTGCTTCTACCGTCCGTGTGAAGTGTTTTATAGAGAAGCTTATGCGCGCTACTCTTCTAAACGCTAGACCGGGCAAAACCGTTCACACTGCTCAAAATACGCAGTATGCGTAGAAAGCTTTACTTTCGCAAGATCCCCACCGCCTAGTTAGCGGTACTACTATTGATCAGGGGCAGCAGCCGGATCTGCGATGGGGAACTCAGGTCCTTCTGCTCTGGCTTTGATGCTAAGAGCTGCCCAATTTGCCGTCGTCCGACACCCGACGCACACAGATCGCAGGACGCGCAGATCACGGCCTGCTATGGCCAAATCGAACTTCTCCATCTTGATCCGCGCCGCTCTATTCGCCGCTTCGATATTCGGGAGCGCAGCGGTGGAGACTGAAATCTCTGGCAGGCTTTCAACTGATTTAAGGGGCGGTTGTGGGTGGATAGCAGCGACCCGCTTTTGGGACATGGCTGGACTGGCGATAAATTGGACCGCGATCAGCACGACAACCGGAAGGCGCATCCTCGAAGCTCCGAGAGCTGCGGGTCACTGCGCCGCATACGATCAACGGCGCACACCCGCCGATGACGCTGCTGCCTTATGGTTAATAAAAGCTTGTTGAGGCTGCGGACTCGTTCATTGGACTACCCAAGCTGCGCACAATTTACGACATTTGCGATGGCGCCTGCACCTCGCCATTCACCTCCAAAAGGAGGATGCCTTACCGCTTCCGAGGCGACGCTTGCGCCGCATCCCTCTGACCTGACCGGCTGGCTTTGGACTGGGCTGATTGAGAGGATCAGCCAGGACTGAAGGAGCTGGACATGAAGCGAGGTCAGAAGACGGGTGCGGAGCAGGTGGTGCTGAAGCTGCGCCAGATTGAGGTGCAGACGGCGCAGGGTAAAAGTTTGGCGATAGCGTGCCGGGAGGCGGAGATCTCCGAGCAAAGCGACTCACGCTGGCGCAAGGAGTACGGCGGCCTGCAGATCGACCAGGCCCGTCGGATGAAGGATCTGGAGCGTGAGAACGCTCGATTGCGCCGGCTTGTGGCTGACTTGTCCCTGGTGGGTCAGGTGTTGGCGGACGTCGCCGCGGGAAACTTATAGCCCCGGAGCGACGCCGGCAGGCAGTCGACGCGATCCAGGAGAAGTACGGCCTCTCGGAGCGCCACGCCTGTCGGATCGTCGGCCAGCACCGGGGTACGCAACGCTACGTGCCCACGGTACCGGCTGACGAGGATGCGCTGACCCGCGCCATCATCGCCTTGGCGTCCGAGTACGGACGCTACGGCTATCGCCGCGTCACCGCGCTGCTGCAGGCAGCGGGCTGGCAGGCGGGGAAAGACCGGGTTCAGCGGATCTGGCGTCGTGAGGGGCTCAAGGTTCCGCAAAAGCATCGGCCGCGAAGCCGGCTGTGGTTGAACGATGGCTCATGCGTACGGCTGCGGCCTCTC
>NZ_JAKSYF010000025.1:0-50338 GCF_022829745.1 Methylobacterium sp. E-016 | reverse complement strand
TGCAGCGGAGGCGGACGTGGAGAGCGACGCTGCGCCGAGCGCGGCGAACAGGGCGGCGGCAATGATGGATGAGCGCAAGATGGTTCTCCTCGCATGCCGCCAGAAGCGACAGCCTTCTCCCGTCGGTCGACCGGAGAATGGGAGAACCAAGCTCAAGCTCGTTTCGATCCGTTCGATCGTGTACCCGTAAGCGCGTGGAATGCGCAGCCGGGCACCTCGGATATTCCTCCGGTCCAAAAGGCCGATCGGCGACGCTTCACCGACACCATGGCGCTGCTCCACACCAGCGCATAGGCGTGGGCGGTATCGAGCCCGTTGTGATGGGATCTCCGTCTCCCACCCGCCTCGCCACCTGATCCGGGGGCCGGTTGATCTGCATCAGCATGACGGCCGCAAAGCAGCAGAGGGCCAGCGACGTGATCCAGAGAAGGGCTCGTGCGGTCCGCTTGGTACGCTTCGACATGCCCGCGAAGGTGTCGGCCGGCGGTTAGCAGGCGCTTAATGGAACGCTGGAGGCGAAGCAGGCCGGTCCTCCGATCCGATCACGGCGGATGGGTGCGTCGTTCATCTCACCGGCCACCCGGTCCTGAGCCGGGCTTGCTGGGAAGGTGCCCGTGATCTGTTGCCAGCCGGTCGATCAGCAGAGGCGGCCGGGCCGGCATAGGTCTGCGTACCCGGTGTTGGTATAGTGCCGGCGAACAGGGAAGGCGCTTCCCGGCGCAGGCGGCCCTCTTGAGCCCCTCGGCGATCCGCCGGCTCGATCACGCCTTGAACGCTGTACGCGCCGAGGCCCTATATGTCGGGCATGATCACCTTCACGCCGAACCCGCATACGATACGGATCAACCCGTCCAAGTCGGAGCCAGGACGCTTCGACTGGACGATCATGAAGGATGATTTGGTCGTACGCCAATCGATCCGATCTTTCGGATCACAGGGGGCATCCGAGGCAAGTGCCGATACGGCATTTCGAGAGATAACAGCCCTTTGGCAGACTGCGCGGTAAGTCCAGGACGAGCCGAAAGTACCGATCGGGACGCTCGGTTCACGACGGTACCTGCCGCCTGGACGCCCGCACGGTGGCGGCGACCGCTTTTGTTTGTCGCGACGTGCTCGCGGCACCGCGCAACGACGACCTCATGCGCGCCGCCCCACCATCGGCGTGCCGGCGGCCCCGATGCCCGCCAGGATCTTGCTCAATCTCAGCTGAAATCCTCAGGATCCTTTGGAGTTATTTTCTCTGTACCCGATTGCCTCCGCGAGGCGTTGTCCCTTCAGAACCAGCAAAATGAGGCGATCATGCGAGAAATCGCGCTGCCGTCCATGCCGGTGTACGTCGGTCTATGTCTTATGATCCTGGGAATGGAAGCGGAGCACTTGGCCTGTCGCCGATGGCGCATGGCACAGCATTCCAAGGAACTCGATATCCGGGTGGTGCTGGGCTTCAGCCTACCCCTGGCAGGGTTCCTCCTGATGTGGCTCGGACGTGCCTGATCTGAACTCGCTGCCGGATCACGGGATCGAACATGCAAGGAGCGTTTTATGCCTCAGCAACCGAGCCTCGCGGATCAGCGATCTCACAGGGCTGACGATGCCGGGCGTTCCCCTGCAGCCGAAACGGATGCCGAAGCCGACGATACGTTGGCGCAAGCCCGTATCGAAAAACATCGTGAAGCCGCCAACCACGTTCGCATGACGGTCACCGGCAACGCTGCAAACGCCGAGAAGGGCGACAGCGGAAAGGACGATCAGTGAGGCATGCGCTTGAAGGCCCGAGATCAAGCGTTCACCGGTCGTCGAAGCCAAAGCCTGCAAGTTGATGGCCACGGCTGCCAGGATCGAGGGCGGGAACATCCAGCGTCACGCCGTCCCGACATCGTGGCCTATGGAAGACCAAAGCGCTTCCAGGAGCTTCGACCGCTGGTCGGAAAAGCCGGAATTCATTTCGGTGATCCGGAGGATCGCCTCGTCGACCGCATCCAGTCCTCCGATGGCGTGAATGCTTTCACCGATTGTGCGAAGCTGCGCCGCGATCGTCGCCGAGGCCGACTCATTCAAGAACGGTGTGTGGCCCACTTCGGTATCGTCGAAGCGGTTCCACTCGATCTGTCGCAGAAGGGCATCGACAGCGCAGTCCTGATTGGTCGCGATGTGGTCCTGCTCCTGAATTGCCTGAGGCCTTCGACCGAAATTGTAGGGCTTTGGAGCGACCCTCCCCGCTCTTAAGGATCAGATGAATGGACGTCGTTCTCACACCGACAGGGCCGGCCGGCAAGGCATGGGATCTCAAAGATCGGCTGGGACGGAGCCTCGGCAAGATCACAAGGCCGAAGGATACCGACGATTTCCAGATCCAGCCGGATGAGGCGGGCCTTCTCGTGACTGTGAAACGCGCGCACGCCTCCCTCGACGCCGCGATGTCGGCCATCGCAAGCGTCGCCAATGGCGCGTGCACGCTGGACAGCCAGGATTGGGGTTAGGGCTCAAAGCGCGAGATACGCATGTTCGAGCCATGAGACGCGAAACATTTGAATGCGGCTCGGCTCGGCGCGGCCGTTCGTTCCGTCCCTTCGGCCAGCCTCGTTCCTGCTGGCGAGCTGATCCTGACGGTGACTTTCGTCCGGCTCCGCGCCTTCTCCTCACGGAACCGGCTGCCGGAACCACCTCCGATTTCGGAGATGAACTTCAGACCCGCACGCTCGAAGGCTCCTGGCATCGGTCGGCTCCGCGTTTCGCCCCGTGGACGATCTGCTGAGGCAGCGAAGGAAGCGGAAGGTCGTGCTCGTCCAGCAGGAAGGCTGCGCTGAGTAGCGCCCGGATATGTTGCTCGGGACTGGCCGACTCATGATCTGCGCGTCCAGCACCTGATCGGCGAGGAGGCCGGCAAGGCGGGAGACCTCGGACAGGCGTTCCCAGGGCTGCCGTCGTCGTCTCGACCGAAAGCGCCGAGCGCTTCGCCGCCACCGTCGCCCCGCCGGTCAACCGCGACGGCACCTTCGACCGCTCCGCCATCAAGCGCGCCGCGATCCGTTCGGCTCAGGCCCGCATGGAAGTGACTGGCGACGCCTGGGGCATGTGCATGTCCTATGCGCTCGCGGGCGCCCGGGCCGCCGCCAAGGTCCTCCCGCGCCGACCGTGCGCATCGAGGTCGGACCGATGGCCTCCGACCGGATCCGCTCCCTCGCCGTCCGCCTGCTGCACGCCCGGCAGGATCACGCGGTCTGCCTCCGCCTTGGTGCCTCCTACCGGCACCGGATCCGCGGCCGGCGAGACCGATCAGCGCGGGGCCCATGCCTGGGCGCTCGGCCTTGCCCGCCGCTGACGCCTCGTCGCTGCCGAACGGAGCGAGACGCGCTGATGGCCGACCTCGCCCGCCGCACCGTTTCTCGGTGCCTTCCTGGCTCTCGTAGCCGCACGGATGCCTGCCATCGCCTCTGACGGCGTGCTGCCGGTCGCGGCGGCCGAGCGCGCGGTGATCCCGTTCGCGCCTCTCCCTTGGGGCGGCCGGGGCAACAGTCTGGCTGCCGCTGGCGCGGCTTGAGGTCATGGCGGGACGGTAAGGCAGGCGCGTTGGCGCTTCGCTCAGCGGCACAGCGGCAGCCCAGCATCAGGCAGGCAGGGGCCGCCGACAATCGGGCAGCCCCCCATGCTCTCGAACGTGGTCTGCCGCGCGAGTCGCTGCGGAGCGACACTGGCGAATGTGGCTCCCGCCGAGAGGCAGATCAGGCTGAGAGCGAACATCGTGCTCTCACCGCTTCCTCGGCGCACCGGACACGGGCAGGACCATCGACCCGGCACGAAGCCGCCCGGCATCGATGTGTCGAGACCGCCAAGATCGCATCCCTCATCTGAGGGATGCGATCTTGGCTCTCGTGCCGGCGTCAGCCGAATGGCCGTATCGCGCCTCAGCGCTTGCCGTCGTGATCACCATCGCGCATCGCGCCAGTTGGCTCCTGGACATGAGCTTCGAGGAACCAGAGCTGCTTATCGACGCCGCGCGAGACCTCAGTGAAGAGGTCCGCCGTGCCGGCATCGCCCGCCTCGTCGGTGTCGTCGATGTTTTGGCGGACGGCGTTCGCATAGACCGCATAGCGATCGATCAGCGCCGCAAGATGGTCTGCGATCCGATAGGCGTCGAGCGGATACGGTGCGAGCTGCGAGCCAGCGGCCACCGCGGTCGCCGTGCCCCGCGCCGTGCCGCCGAGCTGCGTGATGCGCTCGGCAACCTTGTCGTTGTAATCGTCGAGTTCGGTACGGAACCCATCCAGCATCAGGTGGATGCCGATGAACTGCGGACCCTTCAGGTTCCAGTGGGCCTGCTTGACCGCCAGCGCCAAGTCGATGCCGTCCGCGAGCCGGGCGTTGAGCGCGTCGGTCGAGACCTGCTTCGCGTTGGACTTGGTGCCGTTCTGGGTCTCGTGGAGGCGCTGCCCCTGGGAGGCGTTCGTGTCGGCCATGGTAGGTCCCTTCAAGTTTCAGCAACAGCCGGAAGGCGCTCTGCAGCAGCCTAGGCGACAGCGTCTGGGATGCGCGCGATGAGCGCTCGCTCCCTTCAAGACCGCCATCGGGCGCCGGTTCCTCTGCAACGATCGAACGACGGTGCTGGGCACCATGGGTGGCTAGAATTGCCGCGCTGCTCGGCAAGCAGGAGCCGGATGAAGAGGCCGAGCCTCGGGCGATCCTCGTGGGGCGACTTCAAGGCGAATGCGGGCTAAAGGCTTCAGGCAGGCGCCGATGCGATTGCACGGCGCCTCAGCTGGCGGGCACAGGCTCGCCATCCCCCACCCTTACGGAGACCGGATTGAAAGAGCCCGAGCAAGGCAGTCCTGAAGCCATCTACGTCTCAGCCATGGTCGGAGAGATGATGCGTCGCGTCCTCGATGACGCCCTTCTCGACCTCGCCAAAGCGAAAGGGCCGAGCTACCTTGACACATTCCTTGAACGTGAACTCGCACGTTACAGCGACCTGTTCCGCGAGCGGGTGGACGACAGGCCCGAGACCACGGATACGTTGCGAGCTTGGTTCCTCGTGGATGGACAGACAGCCCTACGGGAAGTTGTCGCTCGCGCTATGACCGCTGCGAACCGCGAGTAGCCAGTCTGAGATAGCGCCGCAGCCGATGCCGGATAGGGCGCACTCGGGAAGCGGGTTCCCATGAGGCTGGACCTGCTACAGCAGCTCCCGGCGCCTCACTCCGAAACGTCCCCCGGATGATTTCGCTTCACCGCTGCATGGGTCTTGCTTGCAAGGCTCCACCTCGCTGCGCTGGATCACCATGCTCGACCGCCGCTCATTGATCCTCGCTGCCGGCGCGAGCGCGATCGCGACCAGCGTTTGCGCTCAGCCACGGTCCGAACGCTTGCGGCTTTGGCCCAGCGCCCCACCGGGTGGGGGCGGCCCGATGGGGACCCAACAGGCCGAGATCGATGGGGCCGCCTTCAACATATCCGAGCCCCTGCTGGACATCTTCATTCCGCCCAAGCCGAACGGTGCCGCGGCACTCGTCGTCGGCGGCGGCGGTTATCGACGCATCGGCCTGGTCAAGGAGGCCTATCCGGCCGCAGGCTGGCTGACCGACATCGGGGTGACGGCCTTCGTCCTCACCTACCGCCTACCCAACGAGGGCTGGGCCGACGGCACCTTGGTTCCCCTGCAGGACGCGCAACGGGCCATGCGGACGATGCGCTCGCGGGCGGAGGCGATGGGGCTCGACCGGCAGCGGATGGGGGTCGTCGGCTTCTCGGCGGGCGGACATCTCGCCGGCACGCTCGCGATGCGTGCCGGCCTACGCACCTACGCGCCGGTGGACGAGATCGATCGGCAGTTGGCCCGTCCCGACTTCGCGGCCCTGATCTATCCGGTCGTCACGCTGGAGCCGCCTTACGACAACACGGGCACCCGGCGGAACCTCGTCGGCGAGCAGCCGAAGCCCGAAGCGCGGACCGCCTGGTCGCTCCAGACACAGTTGCGTCCGGGCTGCCCGCCGCTCTTCCTCGTGCAGACCGACGACGATCCCGTGATCAGTCCGGAGAACAGCCGCATCCTCGACACGGCCTGTCGGCACATGAGCGTCCCGGTCGAGTTCCACCGCTTCAGCAAGGGCGGCCATGGTTTCGGCATTGGGGAGCCGGGCACGCCCGCAAGTGTCTGGCCCACCCTGTGTCATGCGTGGCTCCAGACCCTCGACATGCTGGGTTGAAGGCTGAACGTCGCTTCCGGTGCGCTGATCTCATCCAGATCAGGGGATCATCCGGGCACCGCGATCCGCGAATGGTCGTCGGCTGCATCGGCCGGGCGAACGCGCTCAAGGGGCCCTGGGGGAGCGGGTTTCTGTGACGCACCATGGTTTACTGGGACGCTCGGAACCCGCCTTGACCGTTCCGGTTGCAATGCCGTGCCCGACACCGCTTACCTGCCCCGCATATCCGCGTTTCTCAAGGCCGCAGGACCCGGTCTTGTCGTGATGCTCGCCGACACCGATGTCGGGAGCCTGATCACCGCCGCGCAGAGCGGAGCGCGTTGGGGCTATTCCCTGCTTCTGCTGCAACTCCTGCTCGTGCCGATCCTCTACATCGTTCAGGAACTCACCGTCCGCCTCGGCACGGCGACAGGCCGTGGTCACGGCGCGCTAATCCGAGAGCATTTCGGACCCGCTTGGGCCTGGATTTCATTTGGCGGTCTCGTCGTGGCCGGTATCG
This sequence comes from Methylobacterium sp. E-016, assembly GCF_022829745.1. Taxonomy (NCBI): domain Bacteria; kingdom Pseudomonadati; phylum Pseudomonadota; class Alphaproteobacteria; order Hyphomicrobiales; family Methylobacteriaceae; genus Methylobacterium; species Methylobacterium sp. E-016. The sequence goes on along the minus strand of NZ_JAKSYF010000025.1, from coordinate 43,639 downwards.
GAGCCATCGTCACCGAGTTCTCGGGGATCGCCGGCATCGGTGACCTTTTCGGTGTGCCGCGGATCGTCAGCCTTGGTTTACCGGTGGCGATCCTGCTGTGGCTGGTGTTCACCGGGGGCTACCGGCGTGTCGAGGTGGTAGCCATCGCCGTCGGCTTGTTCGAACTCGTGTTCATCGGACTCGCTATTGCGGCCAAACCTGACCCAGGCGAAATCCTGGCCTCGTTCGCGCACATACCGCTAAACGACGGCGGCTTCCGGGTTCTCATCGCAGCCAATATCGGCGCAGTCATCATGCCATGGATGATCTTCTACCAGCAGTCGGCGATCGTCGATAAGGGCCTTGGCTGGCAACACGCACGCGACTCGCGCCTGGATACCCTCGTCGGTGCGATCATCTCGCAATGCGTGATGGGGGCGATCCTGATCGCGGCGGCCGCCACCATCGGGAAGGGCGGCCGCGGAACAGCCCAAGGGCTCGATACGGTCGGCCAACTAGCAGATGCCTTCACACCGGCGCTGGGCCCATGGCTCGGACACGTCGCCTTTGGGGTCGGCATCATCGCAGCGGCGTTCGTGGCACTCAACGTCGTCGCACTGTCGCTCGCGTGGGGCTTCGGCGACCTGACGGGCCGGGCGCACTCCCTCACCCTGTCGCCGCGTCAGGCACCAGTTTTCTACGGCGCCTTCACTTTAGTTGTGGTCGCCGGTGCGATCGGAGTGCAGCTCGTACCGAACCTTGTAGCGCTCAACGTCGCCGTAGAAGTGATGAACGCGCTCCTGCTGCCGCTGGCCCTCGGCTTCCTCATCCTGCTCGCCACCCGTGCCCTGCCGCCAGACCGGCGGGTCGAGGGCACCTACAAATGGGTGGTCTACGTCGTATCCGGCCTCACGATCGCCTTCGCGATGGTTGGTGTCCTCGATGGGGTTGGGCTGCTCTAAGGCGGTTGCAACCCGATCTCGACGCGGAGTCAGGGCCGCGCCGTCCACTCGTCCGCCGTCAGTTCCGGGCCGGTGACGCAGAGCATGCCGTTCGTGACGATGCCGAAGCCATCGGCGATCCACGCCTGCCAGTCCTCGACGTGGATCGTAGGAGGTGCTTGCCGCGGCGAGATTGCCGGGCCGCGTGGACGGAATGGCGCCGAACGATCGTCCCGCGAATGAGAACGGGGCGCCGGCCCGGGAGCCGGGACTGTTCTCGACACACAATCGCGCGATCGAGAGCACGTTGAGCACCATCCAAGGCGTCGCGGATCCGCCCGGCTCGGATCGGTATGCCAAAGCGGGCTCGCGCCGTGCGGGCGAGGGTTGCGACCTCGGGAGAGGCGGAGCAGGTCAGACGGTTCATGAGCCCAGAAGCGGCGGCACCGGCGGCCGGAATGGCTGCATCGAAAGCCCCTCCTACCATTGCGCCCGTCAGCGCATTCCCCGCCACGTCGCCTGTCCGACACTACGCTCGCCGGATTGCAAGTCGCAACGGGACGCGTCAGGGCCAGCCGTGACCTGACGCCGTTATGGTCTCCGCGCTTTGAACCTGCTGTCGGTCTCGTCGGTCGCCACGGCCTCGGCTGGGATGCGGTACAGCTTCCCGCCCTACTCATGCATTGCCGGCGATGCGGCAGCAGCAGATGGGACATTGGAAAGCGGCGGATCGGACTACAGCGCAGCGGTGAGCGGGGATAACTTTTGAAGCCCGGCAAAAGCTATACCACACCTATTGCGTTCGATCCGACTTCGGATAGAATAGAATTCGTTCCAGTCCATCTAGAATTAAACAACTCAAGCGCGCCCTAAAAGGCGCGCTTTTTTGTTTCTTGCCCCGATTTTTAGACGGTCGGGTTCGGAAAACGACAAACGCCCCAGGAGGTTTCTCCTGGGGCGTTGTTTGATCGACCGACCCATCCAACCGAACCGCGGCTCTGGGCGAGCCGCGGCGGATCCGGCAGGTCCTAGTACGAGCCGAACTTGTAGTTCAGGCCGGCGCGCACGACAGCGAACTCGGTGCTGTTGTTGCGGTTCAGGCCGCTCTGCACGACGGTCACGCCCGGCGAGGTCAGGGTCACGGTGCCGGTCGAGTTGGAGGCGAAGGCGCCGTTGTTGCGGCCGCCCTGGTCGAGGTTCACGTACAGGCCTTCGACCTTCAGCGTCACGGCCGAGGAGCGGAAGAAGTTCAGGAACGAGTCGGTCGGCAGGGCGTACTCGACGCCGGCGCCGGCGGCCCAGCCGGTCTGGAAGTCGTTGCGGGACACGCCCGAGCCGAAGTCACGGCCGCCGCCGCTGCCGTAGGCGAAGCCGCCGGTGCCGTACACGAGGGTGCGGTCGAAGGCGTAGCCGAGGCGACCGCGCACGGTGCCGAAGTAGTCGAGGCTGGAGAGGCCCGACGGGTTGTAGATCAGGTTGCCGGGCAGGATGCCGCCGCCAGCGACGGTGGCCGACGAGAAGCGGTTGCGGTTCTGGCCGAAGTCGACGTACTGCGCGTCGGCCTCGATGCCGATCACGACGCCCGAGCCCGGGGTGAACTGGTAGTTGTAGCCGACCTGGCCACCGCCGGTGAAGCCGTCGTTGCCGCGGCTGCCGCCGAAGGCGAGCACGCCAGCGCGGTTACCACCGGCCGGGCCGGCGAAGATCGCGTTCTGCGGCGAGACACCGACGACGGTGGCGCCGCGGCGATCGCTGGCATCGAAGCCGTAGCCGGCATTGATACCGAAGTACGCGCCCGTCCAGGTGAACACCGGAACCGGGGTGAACACCGGCGGCGGGGCGCGACGGGGAAGGTCGGCGGCGAAGGCGGAGCCGGCGAGCGCGATGCCGGCGAGGGCGGTGACGCCCCGAAGCATGGATTTCATGGTCTGGTCCTCATTCCATCTGGTGCCGCCGGCCTTTTGGCCCGTCCGGCACCGATTGCCCGTCTTTAAGTCAATGGCTCCAAGGATGCTGTTGCATCACGGTAACGCCGACCGTCCTGAAGACGGCCCCTTTGTGGCGCCCCGCCGTTGTTGCCTTGGTACCTGCCCCGATAAACACACGCGAATGGTCAAGGTTCACTTGCGGCCACGCTTTTTTCGCGTCCCGCCTCTGGACAGATTGTCGCATGCGGTTCCTTCGATGGAACCCGCCTACGGCGTCAGCGCGATCGCCGAGATCAGCCGGCCGTAATCCGCCTCGGCGCGATGCGTGGTCCGGCGGTAGCTGTAGAAGCGGTCCGGGTCGGAATAGGTGCACAGGCCGAGGATGGCGGCTTCTCCGATCTCCGCCTGCTCCAGGCGGGAGAGCACGAAGCCCGGCAGGTCGAACTGTGCATGGTCGGGCCGCGTGCCGGCCGCGAAGAACCGATCCGATCCCGGCGCCTCGTCCCGGAAGCGCGTCATGAAATCCGTGCCCACCTCGTAGGCGCCCTGCGCGATCGTCGGGCCGAGCACCGCGACGATCGCCGAGCGGCGGGCGCCGAGCCCTTCCATCGCGGCGACCGTGGCCTCGACCACGCCGGTCAGCGCGCCCTTCCATCCCGCGTGGGCGGCGCCGACGACGCCGTTCTCGGGATCGGCGAACAGGATCGGGCCGCAATCGGCGGTGGCGATCCCGAGGGCGAGGCCCGGAACCCGCGTCACCATGGCATCGGCCTTCGGGCGCTCCGACGGGACGAACGGCGCCTCGACCACGACGGCCTGCGCGGAATGCACCTGGTAGAGGCTCACCAGCCGATCCGCCGGCAGCCCGAGCTGCGCGCACATCCGCGCACGGTTCTCGGCGACGGCCTCGGGCCTATCCTGCGAGCCGAGCCCGCCGTTGAGGGAGGCGTAGAGCCCGTCGGAAACGCCGCCCTGCCGGGTGAAGAAGGCGTGGCGGACGCCCGAATGCGAGCTGAGTTCCGGCGCTTCGACGAACATGGCGGCTCCTGGCGAGACTTCGCGCCCGCGATGCGGGATCACGTCCGCCCGTCGATAACCGAAGGCGCCGGCGGTGACGATGGCACCCGCGGCGCCCTCAGCCGTGCGCGAATCCCGGCGGCGGCGGAAGGGTCGGCTGGGTGATCGCCATCGCCTTGAACAGGCTTCCCATCCCGCCGGGGGCCGGATCGGTGAGCCGGAGCGACGCGGCCGCGATCGCCTCGGCCTGGGCCGGCGTCGCGCGCGCCTTCAGCCGGGCCGCGCGGGCGGGAAGACCCAGCGCATCGAGGAAGGCGCGCTGATCGACGGGGCCGTGGATCGCCGCCCCCGCCTCGGCGGCCGCGCGCGCCAGGGCCGGAAAGTCGACATGCACGGTGAGGTCGGCCTCGCCCGGCGCGTCGAGCGGCCCGACGAAGCGATGCCCGGCGATCGCCTGGAGGGTGTCGCCGAAGCCCGGCCGGACATGGCCGTAATCGACGACGAGCAAGGCTCCGCCCTGGTCGCGGACGCGTTGCGCCAGGGTTCGCGCCAGCTCGAGGGCGGGGGCGGGCAGGGTCATCAGCGCCCCCTCGGCCGCCGCGGCGGTGATCGCGACCGTCGGGTCGGGCGCGAGGCCGAAGGCGAGGGCGCCGTCCGCGAGGCCGACCAGGCGCTCGCACCAGCCGCGCGCCGTCCGCACGAACTGGCGCACGGGGAGGCAATCGAAGAATTCGTTGGCGACGACGATCGCCGGGCCGGGCGGCACCGAGGCGACGTCCGCGTGCCAGGTCGGCGTCGCCGCCGCGAGCGTCGCCTCCTGCGCCGCCCGCAGCACCGGGCTGGTCTCGACGAGGTGGAGGTCGATCGCCGCCGTCGGCGCCACGGTGCGCAGCGCCCGCAGCGTGTCGGCCATCAGCGTGCCGCGGCCGGGGCCGAGCTCCACCAGGCGCAGCGGGGCCGGCGCCCCCATCGCGGCCCAGACCGAGGCGATCCACACCCCGACGAGCTCGCCGAACATCTGGCTGATCTCGGGCGCGGTGGTGAAGTCGCCCCGCGGGCCGAGCGGGTCGCGGGTGCGGTAGTAGCCGTGCACCGGATGGCCGAGGCAGAGCGCCATGTAGCGGTCGATCCCGATCGGCCCGGTCTCGCGGATCAGGGCGGCGATCTCGGCGCCGAGGGGCGTGGGGCTCACGTCCTCACCGCGCCGTCTCCGTCTGCAGCGCGGCGGCCTCGACGGGATGGCGCGGCCGCGTGACGCCGCGGGCGGCGAGCACGATGAAGACCAGCCCGACCACGGCCATCGGCACGCAGAGCAGCATGCCCATGGTCACGCCGCCGCCGAGCGGCCCGAGATGGTCGCCGAACAGGTAGCCGAGCTGGCGGTCGGGCTCGCGGAACAGCTCGCAGACGGTCCGCGCGACGGCATAGCCAAGCACGAAGATGCCGCCGAGGAGGCCCGGCTTGCGGAAACCGAAGCGGTTCACCGCGAGCGCCATGACGATGAACAGCAGCAGCCCCTCGGTCGCGGCCTCGTAGAGCTGGCTCGGATGGCGGGGCAGCGGGCCGCCGGTGGGGAAGACGACGGCATAGGCGAAGTCGGGCGCGACCCGGCCCCACAGCTCGCCGTTCACGAAGTTGGCGATGCGGCCGAAGAACAGCCCGATCGGCACGACCACGGCGGCCAGATCGAGGAGCGTGTAGCCGCCGAGCTTTCGCGAGCGCGCGAACAGCAGCATCGCCAGGATCGCCCCGAGGAAGCCGCCGTGGAACGACATCCCACCGTTGCGGATCGCCAGGATCTCGATCGGGTCGTCGAGATACATCGGCAGATTGTAGAACAGCACGTAGCCGATGCGCCCGCCGAGGACGACGCCCAGCGCCACCCAGACGATCATGTCGTCGATGTCGGCGGTGGTCGGGCGCCGCACCACGCCCCAGTAGCGGTCGGCCATCACCAGGCGGCGGGCGTAGAACCAGCCGCCGATCAGCCCGGCAATGTAGGCCAGCGCGTACCACTTGATGGTGATCGGCCCGATCGCGACGGCGACCGGATCGATGGCCGGGAAGGGCAGGGCGAAGAGCATCGGGACCTCCCGTGGAAACGCCGGCATTGGACGTGGGCCCCGGGAGGCGTCAAGCCTTGGGCATCGGTCCTTGCTCAGGCCTCGGGCCCGATGGCGAGGAGGCACGGCCTGCCTCCCTAGCGAACCTAGTCGACTTAGCTAAGATCGTGCCGTCTTATAGTTGGGAATGTGCGATGCAGATAACCGTCCATGCGGCCAAGACTCAGCTGTCCAAGCTGATCGAAGCAGCTCTGCGTGGCGAGGAGGTCATCATCGCCCGTGGAAGCGAGCCCGTCGTCCGATTGGTCGCCATCCCGAAGACCACGTTCAAGATCGGTCTTCGGGAAGGTCGCGTGACAGGTCCGGGTCCCGACTTCCTCGAACCGATGGACGCCGACGCGCTCGACCTGTGGGAGGGTGGGCGTTGAGCGGAAGCCTTCTCCTGGACACGCATGCCTGGGCTTGGTCGCTCACCAACGATCGTCGCCTCTCCCTTGCGGCGCGGCAAAGCATATCTGCGGCCGCGACGGTTTATGTGAGCCCGATCACCTTCTTTGAAATCGGTCAGAAGGTGCGCCTCGGCAAATGGCCTGACATGGCCCCCTTCGCCGACAGCCTCGCCGACCTCCTCCTCCAACAAGGCGGCAGAACTTCTGCGCTGACGGGTGAGATCTGCCTCATGGCCGGCACGATGGATTGGTCGCATTGCGACCCGTTCGACCGTCTGCCGGCGGCAACGGCGCCGATCCGCGCGATGCCGCTGATCTCGGCCGATGCCGTCTTCGACGGGCGCGTCACCCGCATCTGGTGAGACGGGCGACGCGCCCGGCCGTCACTGCGAGCGCCGCCCGAACGAGACCGCGTAGGCCTGGACCCGCGCGTCGATCAGGGGATCGTCCGAGACCTCGATCCCGTCGGTGAGGGCGTTCGGCAGGAACAGCAGCGCCTTCTCGGCGCTCGCGCTGTCGGCGACGGGCTTGGTCAGCGTCAGGGTGCCCATCTCGACCAGGCGGCGCTCCTCCGGCCACGGCTGGGTCGCGTCGTCGGTCCGGTCGCCGGGCTCCGCGAGCTGGGCCAGCACCTTGTAGGAGACCGGCGCCTTGCCGAGCCGCGTGCGGATCTCGCTCATCAGGTGGTCCGGCGCCTGCTTGGCGGCCTCCTCGGACCCGAGCAGCTCCTCGCCCTCGACCGGCACGATGCGGTAGCGGAAGGCCTGCCGCTTGCCGCTCGCGTCGACGAGGATGAAGGCGTTGACGCCGTTGTAGGTCTGGCGCGCCAGGCTCGTCGGGGTCCGGGCGGTGGCGCCGGCCTTGCCCGCGGCCGGGTGGCTCGCCACGAAGGTCTCGGCCGGCGTCGGCTTTCCGGCATCCTTCCCGCTCTTCGCGATCGCGACGAGCAGGTCGCGGAACTCCTCGCCGGTGGCGACGGGGAAGTACTTCAGGCTGTTGGTGACGACGTCCATCTCGCTGCCGTCGGCGAGCTTGAACTTGAGCGAGAGCCCGTGCGGGTTGGCGTTGGCCGCGCCGTCTGCGATCGTCGGGAGGCCGGTGGCGTCCGAGAAGCGGGCGGTGACCGGCACGGCGGCACCGGCGAAGACCGACGCCTTGCTGAGCTTGGCCGCCTCGGCGCTCGGCGTGAAGCGTCCTTCCACGACGGTCCCCTTGGCGTGGTTCGCCCGCATGCCCGGATGCTGCCCCCAGAGCGTGTTCATCGCGTCGACGGTCTGCTCGGCGGTGGTGCCGTCCTCGGCCGAGACCGGCGTGCCGGCCAGACCGGCGAGCATGAGGCCGCCCGCCAGGGCGCGTCGGAGGAGTGGAATACGGGTCATGCAGGTCTCCGGATCGGGGCGGCCCTCCGGCACCCGAGGCGGCGACCGGCGGCGATGGATGGCTATTGCCACGATCTGGAGTTGCACAAAAGGATCGAGCCGCGCGCCGCGATGCGAGGCCGTTTATCGGCGCGCGCCGCCGTCTGGACCGACGAGCCGCAGCCCATGCCCCTCGGGTCCCTCGGCGTAGGCGGTGCTGCCGTCGGCCGAAAGCCGCACCGGGTGGCCGGCCTGCCGGATCGCCGCGACGGCTTTGACGACGTCGGCGGTCTCGAGGACGAGCCGCGTCGTCGCCCGGTCGCGCGGACCGAAGGGCGCCGGGGTCGGTTTCTCCGTCGCGGGCTGGCGGTAGTGCAGCAGCTCCAGATGCGGCGTCGCAGGGCCGCCGGGTTCCAGGCCGAGGACGTCGACGACGGGGTCGGGGACGCCGTCGAGGCGCGCCTGCGCCTCGCCCGCGTTCAGACCTCGCTGCGCCACCCGGAAGCCGAGCAGCGCCGCGTGGAAGGCGAGCGCGGCCTCGAGGCGCGTCACGGTGATCGCCGAGTGGTCGATGCCGAGGAACAGGCCGGGCGCGGCCTGCCAGCGCTCGGCGGCGGGGCCGCCGGGGAAAGCGATCAGCTCCAACGGGTGCCCGTCGGGATCGCGGAACTTGTAGGCCGTGACGCCGCCCGACGTCTTGGGCAGGTCCTGCGGGCCGCCGACGCTGACGGCGGTCGGCGACAGGCGCGAGAGCTGCCCGAACGCGGCCTCCATCGCGCGGACGGGGATCGCGAGATGCTGGAAGACCGGATCGGTGGCACGGGGCGCGTCCGGGTACGGCGCGCCCGGCGGATCGAAGGCCAGGAACGCCACGATCTGCCGGCCGAGCCGCATCGTCAGGCGCGAGCCCACCGCCCCGGGGGATCCGTAGGCGTCGCCGATCGCAGCCGGCAGCGGCTCGATCGGGCCGACCCGCGAGAACCCGAGGCCGTCGCGATAAAACGCCTCCGTCCGCGTCAGGTCCGCGACGGTGCGCTCGAACCCGGCGATCGATCGGACCAGGGCGCTCACAGGAGCCGCGCCCCACGCCGGTTGGTGTAGATCGCGTAGAGGGTGTGCGAGGCGCAGAGAAAGAGCCGGCTGCCGTTGCGGCCGCCGAAGGCGAGGTTCGAGACCGTCGCGGGCACCAGGATCTTGCCGACGCGCTCGCCGTGCGGATCGATGCAATGCACGCCGTCCCCGGCGCCCGACCAGAGATAGCCTTCGTCGTCGAGGCGGAAGCCGTCGGCGAAGCCCGGCTCGACCGTGTGGAAGACGTCGCCGCCCGAGAGCGATCCATTCTCGGCGACGTCGAAGACGCGGATGAACTTCTTCGGCGCCTCGGCGAATTGCAGCCCGCTCTCGGCGACGTAGAGCTTCGTCTCGTCCGGCGAGAAGGCGAGCCCGTTCGGCCCGTCGAAGTCGCCGGCCACGACCGCGAGCGAGCCGTCGCGCGGGTCGAAGCGGTAGACGTTGGCGGGCAGCTCGGAGGCCTGCTTGCCGCCCTCGTAGTCGGTCTGGATGCCGTAGGGCGGGTCGCTGAACCAGATCGTGCCGTCCGACTTGCAGACGACGTCGTTCGGGGAATTCAGCCGGCGGCCCTGGTAGCGCTCGACCAGCGCGGTGATCGTGCCATCGAGCTCGGTCCGGGTGATCCGGCGGTCGCGGTGCGAGCAGGAGAGCAGGCGCCCCTGCCGGTCGCGGGCGTGCCCGTTCTCGAAGCCGGTGCCCGAGCGGTACACCGATACGCCGCCGGTCTCGCTCCAGCGCATCACGCGGTCGTTCGGCAGGTCCGAGAACAGGAGCTCGTCGCGGTCGCCGAACCAGACCGGGCCCTCGCACCATCGGAAGCCCTCGGCGAGCATCTCCAGCGGCGCGTTCGGCAGCACGAACGCCTTGAACCGCGGCTGCGTGATCTCGAAGCCATCCATCGGCGCGGGCCTACTTGAAGCGTCCGGGCTGGTTCACGGTCGGCGTCACGTCGAGGCCGGTGACGATCATCGTGCACGGCTCGTCGCCGACCGTGCCGGAGAGATGCCCCTTCCGTCCGTCGCGCTCCTTGGTGTTCTGGTCCTCGCCCATCATCAGCTCGCCCGGTCCCATCTCGACGCGGGTGCCGTCCATGGTCTCGACGAACCAGCGGCCCGACAGGATGGCGATCCATTGCGGCCGCGGGTTCTCGTGCCATTGCCCGGCCCAGCCGACCGGCAGCACCGTGAAGGTGACGCCGGCCTGCGACGGCGCCTGCTTGTCGTTCCATTGCGGCGCGGTCTGCGGGTCGATGCCCTCGAACTTGAACGCCGACAGCGCGAACCGTTCCTGCCGGCTCACGCCTTCGGCGTCGGTGTAGACGTGCCAGTACGGCATCCTGGGCGGCGGCCCGCCGTCGTGCTGATCGGCCATGTCGGGTTCCTTGCGAGAGAGGGTCGTCAACGGTTGTCGGGGGCGGACAGGGCCGGGGCGGCCTGCGGGCCGCTCGAGAGCGGGTGCCGAACGACCTCGGAGGCCGGGGCGTAGGTGCCGCCGATCACCACCAGCAGAAGCCCGCCGACGAGGCCGAAGTTCTTGAAGAAGTCCCAGAAATGGGCACGGCCCTCGCCGTTCTTCGACCAGAAGTCCGGGAACCGCCAGAACGGGTGGTACATCAGCGCGGTGACGGCGCAGAAGCCGGCGAGGATGAAGGCCGCCGCGCGATCGAAGATGCCGGTCACGATCAGAACCGGCGTCACCGCCTCGACGAGGATGCCGAGCACGAGCAGCAGGGCCGGGAAAGGCAGCGGGCCGGAGCGCGCCTGCCCCATGGCCTCGTCCCAGTGCGCGACCTTGTCGTAGGCGCTGAGCGGAAACATGAAGACGAGGCAGAGCTTGGCCGCGAGCGGCACGGCGACGAGATCGAGCCACGTCATCGGGGGCCTGGGGTGACGGGCATCGCGAGATCCGGGGCGAGACGGGGGAGGGGCGGCGTTCGTGCTCGAGGGCCCAACGCCGCTCACCCGCCGCAGTTGCCGGGCCGGGCGGCGGAAGCGGGTGCGTTTGCTGCATCGCAGCGCGCACGATGCCGTGACCGGCCAGCCTGGAACGCCTCCAGACTTGTGCCGTTGGCCGGCGAACCCGTTTTCTCCAGCGTATTGCAGTGCGAGGCCGACCGATGCGAGAGGACCATTACGACGTCATCGTGATCGGCTCGGGCCCCGGCGGCGGCTCGCTGATGTCGCGGCTGGCGAAGACCGGCAAGCGCATCCTGCTGCTGGAGCGCGGCGACTACCTCCCGCGCTCGCAGGACAACTGGAATTCGAAGACCGTCTTCGTCGACGGCGCCTACCAGGCGAAGGAGACCTGGTACGGCGGTGACGGCCGCACGTTCAGCCCGGCGTTGCACTACTATGTCGGCGGCAACTCGAAGGTCTACGGCTCGGCGCTGCTGCGGATGCGCGAGCGCGATTTCGGCGAGGTCCGTCACGTGGACGGCCTCTCGCCGGCCTGGCCGGTCTCCTATGCCGAGTTCGAGCCGTATTACGGGCAGGCGGAGGCGCTGTTCGCCGTGCACGGGCAACGCGGCGAGGATCCGAACGAGCCGTGGGCGAGCGGCCCCTACGCCCATCCCCCGGTCAGCCACGAGCCGCGCATCCAGAAGCTGTCGGACGACTGGGCAAAGGTCGGCCTCAACCCGTTCCACCTGCCGCTCGGCATCAAGCTCGACGAGCGCAACGGCAAGCCGACGCCGACCAGCATCTGCATCCGCTGCGACGCCTTCGACGGGTTCCCGTGCCTGCTCAACGGCAAGGCCGACGCGCAGGTGATGACCGTCGACCCGACGCTGGCCCGCCACGACAACGTCACGCTGCTCGTCAACGCCTACGTCTCGACGCTCGAGACCGACCCGTCGGGCCGCACCGTGACGGCGGTGAACGTCACCCGCGAGGGCCGGGCGGAGCGCTACTCCGCCGACATCGTCGTCGTCGCGTGCGGCGCGCTGTCCTCGGCGCTGCTGCTCCTGCGCTCGGCCAACGCGGCCCACCCGAACGGGCTGGCCAACGGCTCCGACCAGGTCGGGCGCAACTACATGCGCCACACCATGTCGGTGCTGATGGCCCTGTCGAAGGAGGTCAACGACACCGTCTTCCAGAAGACGCTCGCGGTCTCGGACTTCTACTTCGAGTCGAAGGACTGGGAATTTCCCATGGGCCTGATCCAGATGTGCGCCAAGACGCATCCGGAGCAGATCCGCGGCGAGGAGTTTCCGAAATGGACCGGCTTCCTGCCGAATGCCCCGTTCGAGATGGTGGCGCGCCACTCGATGGACTTCTGGCTGCAGAGCGAGGACCTGCCGCATCCCGACAACCGGGTGATGCTCGGCCATGACGGCCGCGTGATCCTCGACGTGCGCGAGACCAACCGCGAGGCGCACGACCGCCTGCGCGGCAAGCTCGAGGACCTGCTCCGTCCGGGCGGGCTCTACACCTACCTGTTCGAGCGCTCGCTGTATCTCGGCAAGAACATCCCCCTGAGCGGGACCGCGCATCAGGCCGGCACGCTGCGCTTCGGCACCGATCCGAAGGCGTCCGTGCTCGACCTGACCTGCAAGGCGCACGAGCTCGACAACCTCTACGTCACCGATGCGAGCTTCTTCCCCTCGATCGGCGCCGTGAACCCGACGCTGACGATCGTCGCCAACGCGCTGCGCGTTGCCGACCACATCGCCGAACGGCTGGGCTGACGGGCTCGATCGCGACCCGCTTCGGACGAGCGCGTGGCGCCTGGTCGTCACGCCCGCCGCGGCATCCGGAACGGCAGCATCAGCCGCACCAGCGGATTGCGGAAGCGGTCGAGCGACAGGCTCTCGTGGACCGGGCGCACCGTCTCGCCGGCGAGCCGGGCCGAGAGCAGCGAGCGGGAGTAGAACGGCGTGTCCTCGAAGGTCCGCACCACCTCCGCCCGCCCGTCGTCGCTGCGGGTCGCGCGCGGCACGCGCCAGAACCGCGTCGGCGGCAAGGCCGCGGCGAGGGGCGGGCGGAGATCGCGGCGGGCGCCGATGCGGTCGAAGCGGAGCGAGAGGTTCTGGCCCGAGCCGTCGCGGCGGCACACGTCGTAGAGGATCGCCGCGCCGTCGCCGAGGTCCGCCCGGCACCAGGTCCAGCTCGTGAAGGCCTCGGCCAGCGGCTCGTCGCCGTGATTGGTGTCGAAGTAGGCGGTGCCGGACCAGCGCACGGACGGCGCGTCGAGCGCGACCTCGACGGGCGAGGACGGCGCCATCGGCCACCAGCGATGCGCGCCCCGCGCGTCCAGGGTGAAGGGCCCGGGCGTGATCCCTCCGGGATGAAGCTTCACCGTGCCGCGGACCCGCGACGGGACCGGCGCCGTGGTCTCGTCGAGGGTGATGGTGAGCGAGGTGCCGTCCCAGGCCATGCCGCTCGGCCCGATCCGGATCTGCGTCGCATCGCGCGACAGGGCGCGGCTGCCGCGCTCGGTCATGCAGAAGCGGTTTTCGCGCGCGCCGTAGAGGACGACGTTGACGGCGCAGTGCTCGAACGGGTTCCGCGTGGCGTCCCAGGCGTAGTAGGGCGAGAACACGCTGCCGATGAAGGCGATGATGGTCAGCCCCTGGGTGCCGTCCGCGCTCAGGGCGTCGACGTACCACCAGACATAGCCGTCGCGGCCGACCGGCGTGTCGAAGCGGGGCGCGCCGCCCGCCGATCCGCCAGCAGCGTGTCCGCCGCGATCCGCCCCGATTGCGCCGCCATCGGCACCCCCGGCCCCGGATGGACGCTGCCGCCCGCCAGGTACAGGCCCGGCAGCCGGGTCCGCGCGCCCATCCGCTTGAAGGTCGCGCTCCAGCCGTGCGAGGCCCGTCCGTAGAGCGCCCCCCCGGTCGCCGGGAACAGGGTGCCGAACCGGGCCGGCGTGGTGACCGCGGTCTCGGCGGCGGAGATCGTCAGGCCGCACGCCGTCAGCCGTGCCCGCATCGTCGTTTCGCATGCGTCGATCTCCGTATCGGTGAAGGGTCGCTCGCCCCGGGCCGGCGCGTTGACGAGGCAGAGCAGGCGCTCGGGCCCGTCCGGCATCGCGTCGCCGGCCCGATCCTGCGCGCAGACGTAGGTCGTGGGGTCGGGCGGCAGCCGCCCGCGGCGGATCGCGTCGAACTCGGCCCGGTAGTCGCGTCCGAAGAACACGGTGTGGTGCGCCAGCGGAAAGTCCGCGGTGCGGGCGTTCAGGCAGAAGGTGATCGCCGAGAGCGAGCGCTCGGCCGGGGCCACCGGATCGGCGGCGCCGACCACCGCGGGCCCGAGCAACCCGGCGGCGAGAGCCGAGACGTCGCCGTTCATCACCACCGCGTCGGCCGCGATCCGCTCGCCGTCGGCGAGGACCACGCCCGAGACCGCACCGCCCGAGACCAGGATGCGCGCGACGTGCGCGCCGGTGCGGATCGTCGCGCCGCGCTCGCGCGCCAGCGCGGCGACCGCCGCGGCGAGCCGGCTCAAGCCGCCCTCGATCGACCACACGCCCGCCTGCTCGACATGGGCGACGAGCATCAGCGTCGCCGGCGCCTGATACGGCGAGGAGCCGCAATAGGTGGCGTAGCGTGCAAACAGCTGCCGCAGGCGCGGGTCGCGGAAGTAGTCGCCGAGCGCCCCCCACAGGGTGGCGAAGGGCTGGATCCGCCACAGGTCGCCCAGCCCCGACAGGCCGGCGCGACGGGCGAGGTCGACGGGTCCGGGCCGGGCGCCGCGGATGAACGGCGCGTCGAGGGTGCGGAACACCTGCTCGGCCCGCGCGCAGAAGCGCCGGTAGCCCTCGGCCTCGCGCGCGCCGGCGAAGGCGGCGATCGCGTCGGCGGAGGCGTCGACGTCGGCGAGCAGGTCGAGCCGCTCGGACGCGCTCCAGGCGTGGCGGGCGAGAATGCGGGCGGGGCTCAGCGCGACCCGCTCACCCAGATCCGCACCGGCCTCGGCGAAGATCTCGTCGAGGATCCAGCGCATGGTGAACACGGTCGGGCCGGCCTCGATCCGGGTGCCGCCGACCGGCACGCTGCGCATCTTGCCGCCGGGCACGCCGGCGGTCTCGAGCAGCGTCACCGCGCATCCAGCCACGGCGAGCCGGAGGGCGGCGACGAGCCCGCCGATGCCGCCCCCGATCACCACGACCCGCTCGATCACCATCGTTCCCCCGTGCCGCACAACGATCCGGCATTGATCTCACCCGCGACAAGTGTCAATCATAGATGACACTTCGAAAAGTCAAAGCAAATTGACACAGGAGGTCACGGTGGACGCAGGCCAGCGCATCGAACGGACCCTGGACAACGCGGTCGCCTACGCCGAGGCGCCGGGCGCCCCGCCGCGGCTCGCCGAGGCGATCCGCTACGCCGTGTTCCCGGGCGGCCATCGCATCCGGCCCCGGCTCTGCCTGGCGGTGGCCACCGCCTGCGGCGACGACGATCCGGCCGCCGCCGAGTCCGCCGCCGCCGCGATCGAGCTGCTGCACTGCGCCTCCCTCGTCCACGACGACCTGCCCTGCTTCGACGACGCCGAGACCCGCCGGCAGAAGCCCACCGTGCACGTCGCCTTCGGCGAGCCGCTGGCGGTGCTCACCGGCGACGCGCTGATCGTGCTCGCGTTCGAGACGTTGGCCCGGGTCGCGGCCAGGAACCCGCATCGGCTCGCGGCGCTCGTTGGGCTGGTCGCCCGCGCGGTCGGCTCGCCGACCGGCATCGTCGCCGGCCAGGCCTGGGAATCGGAGGAGCAGGTCGCGCTGTCGAACTACCAGCAGGCCAAGACCGGTGCGCTGTTCGCCGCCGCGACGGTGGCGGGTGCGGCGGCGGCGGGCGCGTCGCCGCTGCCGTGGCGGCTCCTCGGGGAATGCCTCGGCGAGGCCTATCAGGTCGCCGACGACCTGCGCGACGTCGCCTGCCGCCAGGAGGAGATCGGCAAGCCCGCCGGCCGCGACGCTACCCTCGGCCGGCCGAACGCCGCCCTGCTCCTCGGCATGGGCGGCGCCCTCGAGCGGCTGAAGCGCCTCTCGGCGGAGGCGATCGAGGTGATCCCGACCTGCCCGGGCGCCGACGCGCTGCGCGCCGAGATCGCCGCGCAGACCCGGCTCTTCCTGCCCGCGAGCCTCGCCCACGAATTCGCCTGAGGCGAGGGGCATGGCGGCGGAGACCAGCGTCGGCATCGTCTCCGGCGGGGAGAAGAACGACCTCCGCGCCGTCCCGCTCGCCTCGGCGGGGGGAGGGTGGCTCGCGTTTCGAAACCTTCGCGAGCGCTGGCGCGCCTTCCGCATCGCCCGCGTCGCGAGCCCCGTATTCCAGCGTTGGGCCGCCGGGTTTCCGCTGACGCGCCGCATCGCGCGGACGAACACCCGGGCGCTGTTCGACCTCTGCGCCGGGTTCACCTACTCCCAGGTGCTGCTCGCCTGCGTCCGGCTCGACCTGTTCCACACGCTGCAGCCCGGCCCGCTCGCGACGGCCGTGGTGGCCGAGCGCTTCCGTCTCGCACCGGAGCGGGCCGAGCGCCTGCTGAAGGCCGCCGCCTCCCTCGACCTGATCGGCCGCCTGCCCGACGCGCGCTGGGCGCTGGCCGACCTCGGCGCGGCGCTGATCGGCAACCCGTCGGTGGCGGCGATGATCGAACATCACGCCATGCTCTACGCCGATCTCGCCGACCCGGTCGCGCTGCTGCGCGGCGAAGGACCCCCGACGCAACTCTCGGGTTACTGGCCCTACGCCAAGGCCGCCGAGCCGGACGCCGCGGAGGCCGGGGCGGTCGCCGGCTACAGCCGCCTGATGGCGGCCTCGCAGGCGCTGATCGCCGAGGACGTGCTCGACGCCTATCCGCTTGGATCGCACGCCTGCCTGATGGATGTCGGCGGCGGGGAGGGCGCCTTCGTCACCGCCGCCGCGGCCCGCCACCCCGGCCTGCACCTGATGCTGTTCGACCTGCCGGCGGTCGCCGCCCGGGCCGAGGCGCGCCTCGGTGCGGCGGGCCTGACGGTCGCCTGCCGCGGCGGAAGCTTCTTCTCAGATCCGCTGCCGCGCGGCGCCGACGCGATCTCGCTGGTGCGGATCGTCCACGACCACGACGACGCCCGCGCCGCGGTGCTGCTGCGTGCGGCGCACGACGCGCTGCCCCCCGGCGGCACGCTGCTCGTCGCCGAGCCGATGGCCGGGACGCGGGGGGCCGAGCCGATCGGCGACGCCTATTTCGGCTTCTACCTGCTCGCCATGGGCAGCGGCCGCGCCCGCACCGTCGAGGAGCTGACCGCGATGCTTCGCGATGCCGGATTCGACGCGATCCGCAGCGTGAAGACCCGTCGTCCCCTGCTGACGCGCCTCGTCGTCGCCCGCAAGCGCGGCGAAGTGTAAATTTGGCTTGACGCTTTCCGTTGTCATTCTAGGATGACTGATGGCCGACCGGGAGAGTCGGGCCAGGGATGGAAGAGGCACCGCACATGGACGCGCTCGCCGTCGTTCTCGAGAAACCGGAGGTGCTGGCGCTCAACCGCCTGCCGCTGACTCCGGCCGCAGAGGGCGACGCGGTGGTCGCCGTCACCTGGAGCGGGATCTCCACCGGCACCGAGCGCCTGCTCTGGACCGGGCGGATGCCGAGCTTCCCCGGCATGGGATACCCGCTGGTGCCGGGCTACGAGTCGGTCGGCACCGTCGAATCGGCGCCCGCGGGCTCGGACCTGAGCGTCGGCCTAGCGGTGTTCGTGCCGGGCGCGCGCTGCTTCGGCACGGTGCGCGGCCTGTTCGGCGGCGCCGCCTCGCACCTGATCGTGCCGGCGGAGAAGCTGGTGCCGGTCGACCCCGCCCTGGGCGAGAAGGCGATCCTGCTGGCGCTCGCCGCCACCGCCTACCACGCGATGGCGAGCAACGCCCCCGGCGAGCGCTCGCTGATCGTCGGCCACGGGGTGCTCGGGCGCCTGCTGGCCCGGCTCACCGCCCTGTCCGGCGCGATGCCGACGGTGTGGGAGACCAATCCGGTCCGGGCGCGGGGCGAATTCGGCTATCCCGTCATCCACCCCGATCAGGACGAGCGCCGCGACTACGCGACGATCACCGACGTCAGCGGCGATGCGAGCCTCCTCGACACGCTGATCGGGCGGCTGTGCTCCGGCGGCGAGATCGTGCTCGCCGGCTTCTACGAGGCGCCGCTCGCCTTCGCCTTCCCGCCGGCCTTCCTGCGCGAGGCCCGGATCCGGGTCGCGGCCGAGTTCCGGCCGCACGACCTCGCGGCGGTGAGCGCGCTCGTCGCACGCGGTGCCCTCTCCCTCGACGGCCTGATCACCCACCGGCGCCCGGCGTCGGAGGCGCAGCAGGCCTATCGCACGGCCTTCGGCGAGCCCGAGTGCCTGAAGATGATCCTCGACTGGAGGAACGCATGAACATGCACCTGACCAACGCCGCGCTCCGCGCCGAAGCGGCCATCGAGCCGGATCCGGTGGCGACCGCGCCGGCGAAGAAGGAAACGCAGATCATCGCGATCTACGGCAAGGGCGGCATCGGCAAGTCGTTCACCCTGGCCAACCTCAGCTACATGATGGCCCAGCAGGGCAAGAAGGTCCTTCTCATCGGCTGCGACCCGAAGAGCGACACCACCTCGCTGCTGTTCGGCGGCAAGGCCTGCCCGACCATCATCGAGACCTCGACCCGGAAGAAGCTCGCCGGCGAGCCGGTGGCGATCGGCGACGTCTGCTTCAAGCGCGACGGCGTCTACGCGATGGAGCTCGGCGGCCCCGAGGTCGGGCGCGGCTGCGGCGGCCGCGGCATCATTCACGGCTTCGAGCTTTTGGAGAAGCTCGGCTTCCATGAATGGGGCTTCGACTACGTCCTGCTCGACTTCCTCGGCGACGTGGTCTGCGGCGGCTTCGGCCTGCCGATCGCCCGCGACATGTGCCAGAAGGTCATCGTCGTCGGCTCGAACGACCTGCAGTCGCTTTACGTCGCCAACAACGTCTGCTCCGCGGTCGAATACTTCCGCAAGCTCGGCGGCAACGTCGGCGTCGGCGGCCTGGTGATCAACAAGGACGATCACACCGGCGAGGCCCAAGCCTTCGCGGCCGCCGTCGGCATCCCGGTGCTGGCCTCGATCCCGGCCGACGACGACATCCGCAGGAAGAGCGCGAACTACGAGATCATCGGCCGGCCCGACGGGCGCTGGGGCTCGCTGTTCGCCGATCTCGCCCAGAACGTCGCCGAGGCGAAGCCCAATCACCCGGCACCGCTTTCGCAGGACGGCCTCCTCGGGCTGTTCTCCAGCGAGACCACCGGCCGCGACGTGGTGCTGGTGCCGGCGACCTTCGAGGACATGTGCGGCGTCGCCCACGTCGCCAAGCCGTCCCTCGAAGTCGTCTACGACGAGGTCTGAGGCGCATGGCCGTCACCCTCGACATCGCCGCGCTCCGCGCCCGCCGGGAAGTCCCGGCCTCGACGCTCGCCGCCGCGCAGGCGCCGGCCGTGAACCTCGCGGCGACGAAGGGCGACGGCCTCGGCTGCCATGCCGGCAAGGACGTGATGCGGGCCGCCGCCGCCGAGGCCGGCATGAGCGAGACGCTGGACCGGCTGGCCAAGGATTACCCCGTCGGGCCGCACGACCAGCCGCAGAGCATGTGCCCGGCCTTCGGCTCGCTCCGGGTCGGCCTGCGGATGCGGCGCACCGCGACGATCCTGTCCGGCTCCGCCTGCTGCGTCTACGGGCTGACCTTCACCTCGCACTTCTACGGGGCCAAGCGCTCGGTCGGCTACGTGCCGTTCAACTCGGAGACGCTGGTCACCGGCAAGCTGTTCGAGGACATCCGCGAGGCGGTGTTCCTCACGGCCAAGCCCGCCGATTACGACGCCGTCGTGGTGATCAACCTCTGCGTGCCGACGGCCTCGGGCGTGCCGCTGCGCCTGCTGCCGAAAGAGATCGACGGCGTCCGCATCATCGGCATCGACGTGCCGGGCTTCGGGGTGCCGACCCATGCCGAGGCCAAGGACGTGCTCGCCGGCGCGATGCTGCGGTTCGCGCGCACGGAAGCCGAGCAGGGCCCGGTCCAGGCGCCGCGCGCCGGCCGCTTCGAGCGCCCGACGGTGACGCTGCTCGGCGAGATGTTCCCCGCCGATCCCGTGGTGATCGGCGCGATGCTGGAGCCGCTCGGCCTCGCCGCCGGCCCCGTGGTCCCGACCCGCGAATGGCGCGAGCTCTACGCGGCGCTCGACGGCGCGGCGGTGGCGGCGATCCACCCGTTCTACACCGCGAGCATCCGCGAGTTCGAGGCGGCCGGCCGGCCGATCGTCGGCTCGGCGCCGGTCGGCGTCGACGGCACCGCGGACTGGCTCGACCGGATCGGCGAGGCCTGCGCCGTCCCGCGCGGCCTGGTCGAGGCCGCCAAGAACCGCCTGCTGCCGCCGATCCGCGGCGTGCTCGCCGCCGCCCCGATCCAGGGCCGCATCACCCTCTCCGGCTACGAAGGCTCGGAGCTGCTGGTCGGGCGCCTGCTGATCGAGAGCGGCGCCGACCTGCGCTACGTCGGCACCGCCTGCCCGAGGACGCCCTGGGCGGAGGCCGACCGCGACTGGCTCGAGGCCCGCGGCGTCCAGGTGAAGTTCCGGGCCTCGCTCGAGGACGACCTCGCCGCGATGCGCGAATACCGGCCCGACCTCGCCGTCGGCACCACGCCGGTGGTGCAGAAGGCCAAGGAGGCCGGCAC
Source organism: Methylobacterium sp. E-016 (assembly GCF_022829745.1). Lineage (NCBI taxonomy): Bacteria > Pseudomonadati > Pseudomonadota > Alphaproteobacteria > Hyphomicrobiales > Methylobacteriaceae > Methylobacterium > Methylobacterium sp. E-016. The sequence continues at coordinate 23,178 of NZ_JAKSYF010000025.1, read as the reverse complement.
GCCGGCCCTGTACTTCACCAACCTGATCTCGGCACGGCCGCTGATGGGCGTCGCCGGCGCCGGCTCGCTCGCCAAGGTGATCAACGCCGCGCTCGGCAACAAGGGCCGCTTCGACGCGATGCGCGGCTTCTTCGAGGGCGTCGGCACCGGCCACGCCGCCGGCGTCTGGGAGGCGGTGCCGCAGCTGCGCAAGAGCGTGGCGCGGGCGCCCGCGCCGAAGAAGCACGACCAAGGTCTCCTGCTGGACAACACGCCTATCGGGGAGATGGCCTGATGCTCGTCCTCGATCACGACCGCGCCGGCGGGTACTGGGGTGCCGTCTACGTCTTCACGGCGATCAAGGGCCTGCAGGTCATCATCGACGGCCCCGTCGGCTGCGAGAACCTGCCGGTCACCTCGGTGCTGCACTACACCGACGCGCTGCCGCCGCACGAGCTTCCGATCGTCGTCACGGGCCTCGGCGAGGAGGAGCTCGGCCGCCACGGCACCGAGGGCGCGATGAAGCGGGCGCATGCGGTGCTCGATCCCGGCCAGCCCAGCGTCGTCGTCACCGGCTCGATCGCCGAGATGATCGGCGGCGGGGTCACGCCGGAGGGCACCAACATCCAGCGCTTCCTGCCGCGCACCATCGACGAGGACCAGTGGCAGACCGCCGACCGGGCGATGCGCTGGCTCTGGCAGGAATACGGCGCCAAGCGCTTCGCCAAGAAGGGCATCCCGCCGCGTCCCGCGCGCAAGGAGGGCGAGCGCCCGCGGGTCAACCTGATCGGGCCGGCCTACGGCACCTTCAACATGCCCTCCGACCTCGCTGAGATCCGGCGCCTGGTCGAGGGGATCGGCGCCGAGATCAACCTGGTCTTCCCGCTGGGCTCGCATCTCGCCGACGTGCCCAAGCTCGTCAATGCCGACGCCAACGTCTGCCTCTACCGCGAGTTCGGGCGCCTGCTCTGCGAGGACCTGGAGCGGCCCTACCTGCAGGCGCCGATCGGCGTGCTCTCGACCACCAAGTTCCTGCGCTCGCTCGGCGAGATCCTCGGCCTCGATCCCGAGCCGTTCATCGAGCGCGAGAAGCACACCACGATCAAGCCGGTCTGGGACCTGTGGCGCTCGGTGACGCAGGACTTTTTCGGCACCGCGAGCTTCGGCATCGTCGCGACCGACACCTACGCGCGCGGCGTGCGCCACTTCCTCGAGGAGGAGATGGGGCTGCCCTGCACCTTCGCCTTCGCGCGAAAGCCCGGCGCCAAGCCCGACAACGCGGCCGTGCGCGCGGCCATCGCGAACAATCCGCCGCTGGTGCTGTTCGGCTCGTTCAACGAGCGGATGTACGCGGCCGAGAGCGGCTGCCGGGCGGTGTTCGTGCCGGCCTCGTTCCCCGGCGCGATCATCCGGCGGCACACCGGCACGCCGTTCATGGGCTATTCCGGCGCGACCTACCTCGTGCAGGAAGTCTGCAACGCGCTGTTCGACATGCTCTTCCACATCCTGCCGCTCGCCCGCGACATGGATGCGGTCGAGGCGACGCCGGCGCGGATGCATCGCGAATTGCCGTGGAACGAGGCCGCGCGGGCGCTCCTCGACGCGCATGTCGAGCGCCAGCCGGTCCTGGTCCGGATCTCGATGGCCAAGCGCCTGCGCGATGCCGCCGAGCGCGGCGCCCGCCGCGACGGCGCCGGCGAGGTCGCACCCGGGCACGTCGAGACCGCCCACGACGCCCTGAAGCTCGGGGTCGCCGCATGAGCGCGTCCGCGAGCCTGCCGAGCCCTGCCGCCCACACCCCTTCGCCCCGGCTCCGGCCGGACGAATCCGCCCGCACCCCGCCGAGCCCGCGCCCTGCGCCGGCCCCAGCGCCCAGGAGGACATCCATGGCCCGATCGATCGATGCGACGTCCCGGCTCCACCAGGAGGAGGTCCAGTTCAAGGTCATCCTCGGCGCGACCTACCCGTTCTTCCTCGCCGCCGCGATCGCCCAGCGCGTGATGCCGGCGCGCGAGCCGGGCCGCCCGGCCCAGCGCCGCTCGGTCTTCGGCGAGGCCAAGGCCATGGCGGTCTCGGCCATCCCCTACGCCTTCATGGGCTGACGCCTTCGGGCCGCGCCGGATCGCGCTTCGCGCCGGCCGAGCCCTTCGAGACGCTTCCGTCCGGGCAGAACGGGTGGAAGTCCGGTCGTGGCACCCAACGCCGCCACGGCGCTCACCCCCGCGCGACCCTGCCGCGCGGTCAGCCAAACGGAGGTACTTCAACCATGGCCAATCCCGGAACGCTCGAACGACCGAGCAGCCTCTCGGGGCTGACGGAACCCGAAGCCAAGGAGTTCCACGCGATCTTCCTGACGAGCTTCATCATCTTCACCGCGATCGCCGTGGTCGCGCACATCCTGGTCTGGATGTGGCGCCCGTGGCTGCCCGGGCCGAAGGGCTACGCCATGCTCGAAGGCGGGGCCCAAGCCGTCCACGGCCTCGTCTCGATGATCTCGTAAGGGAGGACACCATGCACAAGGTCTGGCTCCTGTTCGATCCCCGCCGCACGCTGGTGGCGCTGTTCACCTTTCTCTTCGTCCTCGCGCTGCTGATCCACTTCATCCTGCTCAGCACCAGCCGGTTCAACTGGCTGGAGGGCGCCAAGGACTCGAAGGCGGCCTCCCTCCGGATCGTCGCACCGACCCCGGCGTGACCCGGCCCCGCGGCGTGCCGGCCGGGTTCCCGCCCGGCCGGCATGCCGCGCAAGACGCCGCGCACCGAAGGCAGCGGACCGGAGCCCCGATCCTCCCGCCCGCTGCGCCCGACACCCGAGCGCTGCCGCAAGGCCGCTCGCACGACCGCCCGCACGACCGCCCGACGGCCGCAGACCCATCCGGAGGCTATTCGCCATGGCGATGCTGAGTTTCGAGAAGAAGTATCGCGTCCGCGGCGGCACCCTCGTCGGCGGCGACCTGTTCGATTTCTGGGTCGGGCCGTTCTACGTCGGCTTCTTCGGGGTCACGACGCTGTTCTTCAGCGCGCTCGGCACGGCGCTGATCATCTACGGCGCGGCGCTCGGGCCGACCTGGAACATCTGGCAGATCAACATCGCGCCGCCCGACATCAAGTACGGGCTGGCGCTCGCCCCCCTGAAGGAGGGCGGCCTCTGGCAGATCATCACGTTCTGCGCCATCGGCGCGTTCTCGTCCTGGGCGCTGCGCGAGGTCGAGATCTGCCGCAAGCTCGGCATCGGCTACCACGTGCCCTTCGCCTTCGCGGTCGCGATCTTCGCCTACGTCGTCCTGGTCGTGGTCCGCCCGTTCCTGATGGGCGCCTGGGGCTACGGCTTCCCGTACGGCATCCTCAGCCACCTCGATTGGGTGTCGAACACCGGCTACCAGTACCTGCACTTCCACTACAATCCGGCGCACATGCTCGCCGTGACCTTCTTCTTCACCACGACGCTCGCTCTGGCGATGCACGGCGGCCTGATCCTCTCGGCGACGAACCCGGCCAAGGGCGAGACCGTGAAGAGCCCCGAGCACGAGGACACCTTCTTCCGCGACACGATCGGCTACTCGATCGGCACGCTCGGCATCCACCGCCTCGGCCTGTTCCTGGCCCTGTCGGCGGGATTCTGGAGCGCGGTCTGCATCGTGATCAGCGGCCCGTTCTGGACGCAGGGCTGGCCGGAATGGTGGGGCTGGTGGCTGAACCTGCCGGTCTGGCGCTGAGCCGCGAAGTCGCCCGGCCGCGATCGTCGCGCGGCCGGGGGCGGGACGGATACGGCCACCACGTCGCTTGAAGAACGCTCCCGGAAAGGGCCCAGGCAATGGCGTACTACCAGAACATCCTCACCCAGGTGCAGATCCGGCCGATCGAGGCGGAGCACGGCGTCCCGGTCGCCGTCGATTCGCGCTGGGGCAAGCCGTTCCACAGCTACCTGATGGGGCTGATCGGCAACGCGCAGGTCGGGCCGATCTACATCGGCTACCTCGGGGCGCTATCCTTCGCCTGCGGGCTGATCGCCTTCGAGATCATCGGCCTCAACATGTGGGCGTCGGTGAACTGGGACCCGATCCAGTTCGTGCGGCAGCTGCCCTGGCTCGCCCTCGAGCCGCCGCGCCCGCAATACGGCCTCCGGATCCTGCCGCCGCTCAACGAGGGAGGCTGGTGGCTGATCGCCGGCTTCTTTCTCACCGCCTCGATCCTGCTGTGGTGGCTCCGGCTCTACCGCCGCGCCGCGGCGCTCGGCCTGGGCAAGCACGTGCCGTGGGCGTTCGCCTCGGCGATCTGGCTCTACCTCGTGCTCGGCTTCATCCGCCCGATCATGATGGGCTCGTGGAGCGAGGCGGTGCCGTTCGGCATCTTCCCGCACCTCGATTGGACCGCCGCGTTCTCGCTGCGCTACGGCAACCTGTTCTACAACCCGTTCCACATGCTCTCGATCGTCTTCCTGTACGGGTCGACGCTGCTGTTCGCGATGCACGGGGGCACCATCCTGGCCTGCTCGCGCTACGGCGCCGAGCGCGAGATCGACCAGATCGTCGACCGCGGCACCGCCACCGAGCGCGCCGCCCTGTTCTGGCGCTGGACCATGGGCTTCAACGCCACGATGGAATCGGTCCACCGCTGGGCCTGGTGGTTCGCGGTGCTGACGACGCTCACCGGCGGCATCGGCATCCTGCTCACCGGCACCGTCGTCGACAACTGGTACCTCTGGGCGGTCAAGCACGGGGTCGCGCCGTCCTATCCGCAGGTCTACGGCCCGATCGTCGATCCCTCCAGCGTCGCCCCCTCGGTGCACCCATGAGAACCCTGCTCGCCGTCGCCGGCGCGGTCGCCGCGCTGTTCCTCACGATCGCCATGCTTGGCACCGCCGGCTGGACCCGCCCGCCGATGGCGCAGCAGCAGACCGGGTTCCGCGGCACTGCGATGGACGTCATCGAGACCCGGGCGAACAAGGCCGCCAAGATCGAGGCCAACCAGGCGCCCGCGCCGGCCGACCCGGCCGAGCCCGGGGGCGAGAAGGCCTCGGCGGTCTACCAGAACGTCAAGGTCCTCGGCGATCTCTCGGCCGACAACTTCAACCGCCTGATGGCCTCGATGACCGAGTGGGTCGCCCCGGAGCAGGGCTGCACCTATTGCCACAACACCGAGAACATGGCCGACGACAGCCTGTACCAGAAGCGCGTCGCCAGGCGGATGCTGCAGATGGTCCAGCACATCAACTCGACCTGGAAGGAGAACCACGTCCACGAGGCCGGCGTCACCTGCTACACCTGCCACCGCGGCCAGCCGGTGCCGAAGAACATCTGGTTCGAGAATCCCGGCCCGAACGCGGGGCACGGCGTCATCCCGCGCAACAACGGGCAGAACGTCGCCAGCCCGCAGGTCGGCCTGACCTCGCTGCCCTACGGCGTCTACGCGGCGTTCTACGCGCACAAGAACACGCCCGAGGACGCGATCCGCGTCAACGCCACCTCGGCCCTGCCGGAGACCAAGGGCAAGCCGATCCAGGACGCGGAGAAGACCTTCGCGATCATGATCAGCATGGCGCAGTCGCTCGGCGTGAACTGCACCTTCTGCCACAACACCCGCTCGGTGGCGGATTGGAGCACGAGCACGCCCAACCGCGTCGCCGCCTGGCACGGCATCCGCATGGTCCGCGACCTGAACGAGGACTACATGCTGCCGCTCTCCGAGACGCTGCCGCCGAACCGCCACGGCCCGCTCGGCGACGTGCCGAAGATGAACTGCGCCACCTGCCACAACGGCGCCAACAAGCCGCTCAACGGCGCCCACGTGGTCGAGGCTTATCCCGAGCTCGCCGGGCCCGTCGCCTCGGCGGACATGCCGGCCGGCGTGCCGGCCCAGCCCGCGGCGACGCCGGATCCGGCGATGCCGGCGCCCGCGCCGAAACCCTGACGACCCTGGCCGGGCGAGCCCCGGTCGAACGTCCCGATCCCGAAACGGCCGCCGGACCCCCGTCCGGCGGCCGTTCTTGTTGCGGGAGGCGACGGGAGGCGCGGCGCGACCTTTGCACATCGGACGCGCATCTCGGTGAATACCGCCACTTTTCAGAAATCGCGCGCGCGTATACAGACAGGAAACTCTATTCGCGTATTATATACGTACGGTTGCAAGCACACAGTGAACGAATGCATGCCGGGGGCAGGAACATGATGCGTGCGCGGAATCCCGGAGAGCTCGGCTCGGCCCTGGCGTCCTGCCGGACGGCGTTCGCCGGCGTCGCGGTGATGAGCGGCGTGGTGAACGTGCTGTACCTCACCGGCTCGTTCTTCATGCTGGAGGTCTACGACCGGGTGATCCCGAGCCGTTCGGTGCCGACGCTGATCGGGCTGATGGCGCTGGCGCTGACGCTGTACGCGTTCCAGGGGGCGCTCGAGGCGATCCGCTCGCGCATCCTCGCCCGCGTCGGGGCGGCGCTCGACGAGGCGCTGTCGGGCCGCGTGTTCGACCTCGTGGTGCGTGCGCCGCTCAAGGGGGCCGCCCCCGGCGACGGGCTGCTGCCGCTGCGCGACCTCGACCAGATCCGCGCGTTCCTGTCGGGCACCGGCCCGTCGGCGTTCTTCGACCTGCCGTGGCTGCCGATCTACCTGGCCGTCTGCTTCCTGTTCCACCCGCTGATCGGCGTCGCCGCGCTCTGCGGCGCCCTCTTCCTCGCGGCGGTGACGTGGCTGACCGACCGCGCCACCCGCAGGCCGGCCCAGGCCGCGACCGGGCACGGCCTGCGCCGCAACGGCCTGGCGGAGGCCGGGCGCCGCAACGCCGAGGTGCTCGCCGCGCTCGGCATGCAGGGCCGCTTCCAGGCGCGCTGGGCCGGGGCCAACCGCGACTACATGGACGCCCAGCAGCGCAACGCCGACGTGGCCGGGGGCCTCGGCGCCGTGTCGAAGGTGTTCCGCATGGCGCTGCAATCGGGCGTGCTGGCGCTCGGCGCCTGGCTGGTGATCCAGGGCCAGGCCACCGCCGGCATCATCATCGCGAGCTCGATCCTGGTGTCGCGGGCGCTGGCCCCGGCGGAACTCGCCATCGCCAACTGGAAGGGCTTCGTCCAGGCGCGCCAGAGCTGGGCCCGGCTCTCGGACCTGCTCGCGCGCATCCCGGCCGGGCAGCCGCGCCACGGCCTGCCGGCGCCGTCGCGGACGCTGACGGTGGAGGCGGTCACGATCGCCCCGCCCGGCTCGCAGCGTCCGGTGGTCGGCGAGGTCAGCTTCGCGCTGAAGGCCGGGCAGGGCCTCGGGGTGATCGGCCCCTCGGCCTCCGGCAAGTCGAGCCTGATCCGCGCACTGATCGGCGTGTGGCCGCCCCTGCGCGGCAAGGTGCGCCTCGACGGGGCGGCCCTCGACCAGTGGGAACCGGCCGACCTCGGCCCCCATCTCGGCTACCTGCCGCAGGAGGCGGAGCTGTTCGCCGGCACCATCGGCGAGAACATCGCCCGCTTCGACCCGGCGGCCTCGGCCGAGGCGGTGATCGCGGCGGCGCAGGCGGCCGGCATCCACGAGATGGTGCTGCGGCTGACCGACGGCTACGACACCCGGATCGGCGAGGGCGGGGCGGGCCTGTCCTCCGGCCAGCGCCAGCGCATCGGCCTGGCGCGGGCGCTCTACGGCGACCCGTTCCTGGTGATCCTCGACGAGCCCAACGCCAACCTCGATGCCGAGGGCGAGAACGCGCTGACCCGGGCGATCCTCGGCGTGCGGGCGCGGGGCGGCATCTGCATCGTCGTGGCCCACCGCCCCTCGGCCCTGGCCGCGCTCGACCTCGTGCTGATGATGGCCGACGGCCGCGCCCAGGCCTTCGGCCCGAAGGACGAGGTGTTCAAGCGCGTGCTGCGCGCCGCCCCCGAACCGGCCCCGGCGGGGCTGCCCGCGCAAGGGCCCGCGAAGCCGACCCTGCAGGAAAGCGCCTGACCATGGCCGACCCCGTGATCCTCGCAGGCCCGATCGCCGCCGTCCCGGCCGCCCCCCTGCCGCCGCGCCCCCGCGCCCGGGCCTCGATCCGGCGCCACCTCGCGCTGAGCCTGGGGCTCGGCACCGTGCTGGTGGTCGGCGTCGGCGGCTGGGCCACCTTCACCGAGATCGCCGGCGCGGTGATCGCGCCGGGCCAGCTCGTGGTCGAGTCCGACGTCAAGAAGGTGCAGCACCCCACCGGCGGGGTGGTCGGGGAGCTGCGCGTGCGCGAGGGCGACCGGGTCAAGGCCGGCGACGTGCTGATCCGCCTCGACGAGACGCAGACCCGGGCCAACCTCGACATCGTGCTGCGGGCGCTGGACGAGCTCGACGCGCGCCATGCCCGCGACGAGGCCGAGCGCGACGACGCCCCGACGATCGCCTTCCCCGCCGAGCTGCTGGGCCGCCGGGACGCCGACCCCTCGGTCGCCCGCCTCGTCGACGGCGAGACCCGCCTGTTCGCCGCCCGCCGCGCCGGCCGCGCCGGGCAGAAGGCGCAGCTCTCCGAGCGCATCGAGCAGCTGCGCCAGGAGATCGGCGGCCTGACCCAGCAGGCCAACGCCAAGGAGCGCGAGATCGCGCTGATCCTCACCGAGCTGACGGGGGTGCGCGAGCTCTACGCCAAGAACCTGGTGCCGCTCTCGCGCGTCACCGCGCTCGAGCGCGAGACCGCCCGGCTCCAGGGCGAGCGCGGCCAGCTCGTCGCGCAGACCGCCTCGGCCAAGGGCAAGATCACCGAGACCGAGCTGCAGATCCTGCAGGTCGACGGCGACATGCGCACCGAGGTCGGCAAGGACCTCGCCGAGATCCGCGGCAAGCGCTCGGAGCTGCGCGAGAAGCGGGTCGCGGCCGAGGACCAGCTCAAGCGCATCGACCTGCGCAGCCCGCAGGACGGCACCGTCCACCAGATGACGGTCCACACCGTGGGCGGGCTGGTGACGCCGTCCGAGCCGGCGATGCTGATCGTGCCCACGGCCGACCAGCTCGCCGTCGAGGTCAAGATCCCGCCCCAGGACATCGACAGCGTGCGCCGCGAGCAGCGCGCGGTGCTGCGGTTCTCCGCCTTCAACAGCCGCACCACGCCCGAGATCGACGGCACGGTGAGCCGCGTCTCGGCCGACGTCTCGACCGATCCCAAGACCGGCCAGAGCTACTACACCGCCCGCATCCGCGTGCCCGAGACCCAGCGCGAGCGCCTGGGCGAGGTCCAGCTCGTGCCCGGCATGCCGGTCGAGGCCTTCCTCCAGATCGGCGAGCGCTCCGTGATGAGCTACCTGATGAAGCCGCTCGCCGACCAGGTCGCCAAAGCCTGGCGCGAGAAGTAGGCACGCGGGCACGGCCCTGCGCGATGCTTCGCTGCGGTGCCTTGCCTCGTGCGGCCGAATCCTGATATGGGGCCCGCTCTTTCCGCGATGCGTCCGCCGCCATCGCCGTGCGCCCGCGAGGGCGTGCGATCCCGACACCCTTTCGATGGACGGCCGGTCCGACCCGCGCCGCGTGCAAGACCGATGAAGATTCGCAACTCCCTCAAGTCGCTCCGTGGCCGCCACCGCGACAACCAGCTCGTGCGCCGCAAGGGCCGGGTCTACGTCATCAACAAGACCCAGAAGCGCTTCAAGGCCCGCCAGGGCTGAGGCGTCGCGGCATCCGTCCCCGACGGATGCCCGACCGGGCGGCGCGACCGCCCCCGCCGCGCGGCATCCCGCGCGTTGACGCCGGCGGGCGGGGGGACCAAGCTCCCCGCATGGCGCCCATCGCTCGACCGCTCCTGTTCGTCCTGCTCGCGACCGTCTCGACGGCCGCCGCCGCGGCGCCGCCCGGCAATCCGGACCGCCATCCGCCGGCCGCCGCCGAGCCGAAGGTGCAGGACCGCAAGCCCGCCGCCAGCCTGAACGAGCTGTACGAGCGTCTCCGCAACGCCGAGGACGACGCCGAGGCGAAGGGCGTCGCGACCCTGATCGAGCGCCGCCTCGACCGGTCCGGCAGCGCCACCGTGGACCTCCTCACCGATCGCGCCCGCCAGGCGATGACCGCACAGGACCTCGCCCTGGCCGCCGAGCTGATGGACCGCGCCACCGCGATCGAGCCGGCCTGGTCCGAGGGCTGGAACCGGCGCGCGACGGTGTTCTGGCTCCTGACCGACAGGGAATCGGCGATCGCCGACCTGCAGCGTGCGCTGGTGCTGGAGCCGCGCCACTTCGAGGCCTGGGCGGCCCTCGGCCGGATCTACCTGTCGATGGACGACAAGGCGCGGGCGATGAACGCCTATCGCCGGGCGATCGCCATCTACCCGCGCATGCCGAAGCTCAAGGACGCGATGGAGCGTCTGTCACCCGAGGTCGACGGTCGCGACCTGTGAAGGCCGTGATCCTCGCGCTGGCGAGCCTGCTCGGCCTCGTCGCGGCCCTGATCGGCGCCATCCTCGGCGCGGGCGCGGTGGCGACGCTGATCATCACCGCCCGGGTCTCGGCGCAGCATCCCCCGGAAGGGCCGTTCGTCGACGTCGCCGGCGGCCACCTCGCGACGATCCAGGCCGGCCCCAAGACCGGGGCCCGGGCCACGATCGTGCTGCTGCACGGGGCCTCGGCCAACGCCTCAGACCCGATGGAGGGCGTCGGGCGGACGCTCGCCGCGCAGGGTTTTCGCGTCGTCGCCTTCGACCGGCCGGGCTTCGGCTGGAGCGACCGGCTCTCGGGCGAGGACGCCGCCGCCCCGGCGGTCCAGGGGGCGGCCATCGCCGAGGCGCTGGAGCGCATGAACGTCGGCCCGGCGATCGTGCTCGGCCATTCCTGGGCGGGCGCCCTGGCGCTGAGCCTCGCCCTCGACCATCCCGAGCGCGTCTCCGGGCTGGTGCTGGTCGCGCCGGTGGCGCTGCCGTTCCGCGAGGCGCGGACCCCGGCCTGGTACTGGCGCCTCGCGCTCCAGCCGCCGGTGGCGTGGCTGCTGAGCCGGACGCTCGGGCCGCCCATCGGCCTGCGCTTCCTCGAGACGGCGGCGCGCAACGTGTTCCAGCCGCAGCCGGTGGCGGAGGGCTACGTCGACCGCAGCCGGGCCGCCCTGGTCCTGCGCCCGGCCACCCTGCTCGCCAGCGTGCAGGACCTGGTCGCGCTCCCCGCAGCCCTCGCCGCGCAGGCGCCGCGCTACAAATCGCTGCGCGTGCCGACGACGATCGTCACCGGCGATGCCGACGGCGCCGTCGGCAACACGAGTCAGGCCGAACCCCTGAGCCGCACGATCCCGGGGGCCGACCTCGTCGAGCTGCCGGGGATCGGCCACATGGTGCCGTGGGTGTCGACGCAGGCGCTGGTCGACGCGGTGTCGAAGATGGCCGAGCGGGTCGCCGCGCCGGAGGCCGCCCCGGTCGCGCCCTGAGGCGCCGCGTGGACCGGTCGGCGGTCGGATCGGCCGTCAGCGCGACGCGGAAGGCCAGACGACGGCTCGGGCCACGACGACGTGGATGCCGTTGAAGGTCGCCGCCGACGATCCCTACGGGACTTGGCCGAGGGCGAGGGCGTCCGACACGCGACGACGGAACGCCGCGTCGTCCTCGCCGGTCGGCAGGCGATAGGCCGGGAGGCCGTCGGGTGGCTGCGACGTCATCGGGAAGCCTCGCTACGATCGCCGCCGGGGCGAGCGGCGGCGCTCCGTCCCGCCGAAGAACGGGACGGAGCGGCCGATCACGCCTTCGCGGCGTGCTCGCGGGTGATGAAGGCGATGCGCACGAGGTTCGTCGCGCCCGGCGTCCCGAAGGGGACGCCGGCGACCACGATGACGCGGTCGCCGACCTCGGCGAAGCGCTCGCGCACCGCGAACTTCGCGGCCCGGAAGGCCATGTCGTCCACGTCGCTGGCATCGTTGGTGACGATCGGGTGCGTGCCCCAGGCGATCGCCAAGCGGCGCGCGGTCTCGCGCTTGGGCGTCAGCGCGATCACCGTGGCGTTCGGGCGCTCGCGCGAGAGCCGGAGCGCCGTCGAGCCCGAATGGGTCCAGGCCATGATCGCGTCGAGGTCGAGCGCGTCGACCATCTGGTGGGCGGCCGCCGCGATGGCGTCGGCGGCGGTGTGGTCCGGCGTCGAGTTCTGCGCGCGGATGATCGACCAGTACAGGGCGTCGCGCTCGACCTCCTCGGCGATGCGGCTCATCATGCCGATCGCCTCGAGCGGGAAGGCGCCCGACGCGCTCTCGGCGGAGAGCATCACCGCATCCGCGCCCTCGTAGACCGCGGTCGCCACGTCGGACACCTCGGCGCGGGTCGGCACGGGGGCGGTGATCATCGATTCGAGCATCTGCGTCGCGACGACGACGGGCTTGCCCATCCGCCGGGCGCCGCGGGTGATGCGCTTCTGCACGCCGGGCACCTGCTCCAGCGGCATCTCCACGCCGAGGTCGCCGCGGGCCACCATCACGCCGTCGGAGATCTCCATGATCTCGTCGAGCCGGGTCAGCGCCTGCGGCTTCTCGATCTTGGCCATCACCAGGGCGCGGCCGGCGCAGACCTTCTTCACCTCGGCCACGTCCTCGGGCCGCTGCACGAAGGACACCGCGATCCAGTCGGCGCCGACGTTGAGGCCGGCCTCGAGGTCCGAGCGGTCCTTGTCGGTCATCGCAGGCAGCGGGATCACCGTGTGGGGCAGGGAGACGCCCTTGCGGTTCGAGATGCGGCCGCCGACCTCGACGCGGGTCACGGCGCGCGTCTCGCTCGCCTCGGTGACGGTGAGGCGCAGCTTGCCGTCGTCGATGATGACGGAGTGGCCCGGCTCCAGGGCGGAGAGGATCTCCGGATGGGGCAGGTAGCAGCGGTGGACGTCGCCCGGCGTCGGGTCGCCGTCGAGGACGAAGCTCGCGCCGTTCTCGATCATCGCGAACCCCTCGGCGAAGGCGCCGAGCCGGAGCTTCGGGCCCTGGAGGTCGACCAGGATGCCGATCGGGCGCTTGAACTCGCGCTCGACCGCGCGGATCGCCTCGACCTTCTCGGGCAGCTTCTCGCGCGGCAGGTGGCTCATGTTGAGCCGGAACACGTCCACGCCGGCGCGGAAGAGTTTCGCGATCATCTCCGGCGAGTCGGAAGCCGGACCGAGGGTGGCGACGATCTTCGTGCGGCGTGAACGTTTCATCGGGCCTCCTGGGGCACATCGCTGCCGCCGCGTGCCCCTTGGCGGAACATCATGAAGTCGTGACGACGGGCATGCGGCCAGAAGCACCGGTCATGCTGCCCCGTCAAGGCGGGGCGGGGGGATCAGGGCTGCGGTGCGGCCGGCTGGTTCGGGTCGGAGAGCTGGATCGTCCAGCTCTTCTGCTCGCCGGTGTCGACCTCGAAGAAGCCGTTGCGGTCGTAACCGCGGGCGAGGCAGTCCTCGACGCCGCGGATCGTGAACTCGCTGTCGCGGGTGCACATCAGCGAGCGCCCGCTCCACTCGCCGCCGCGCGTGTAGTCGACGGCGAAGACGTAGTAGAACCGTGCGGCCAGGGCGCCCTTGAGCAGGGTCTCGCACGCCTTCGGCGTCAGGTCCCACCAGCCCTCCGTGACCCAGCCCTGCGGGTCGCGGTAGCCCAACGCGATGCCGACCTTGCTCGGGGTGAGGTTGCACAGGCGCAGGTCCGCGCGGGCCGGCGAGGCGCCGAGCAACGCGAGCCCGAGCGCCGCGCCGATCACGAGAAGCCGCAACGCAAACTCCCAAAAAAGTCAGCCGACGAGGATGATGCGGCAGTCGTTGACATTGGTCTTCGTCGGGCCGGGCTGAACGAGGTCGCCGATCTCGGCGAAGAACCGGGTGGAATCGTTGTCGGCCAGCATCGCGGCCGGATCGAGGCCCGCGGCGCGGGCGCGAGCCAGCGTGGTCGGGTCGACGAGGCCGCCGGCCGGGTCCGTCGCCTCGCCGCGGCCGCCGTCGGTGCCGTCGGTGTCGGCTGCGATGCCGGCGATCCCGGTCTCGCCGTCGAGCGCGATGGCGAGCGCCAGCGCGTATTCCTGGTTCGGCCCGCCATGGCCCTCGCCGCGGATCGTCACGGTGAGCTCGCCGCCGGAGATCAGCGCGACCTTGCGGCCCGAGGCCTTGATCTCGCGGGCGATGCGGGCGTGCTCGGCCGCGACCTCGCGGGCCTCGCCCTCGAGGTCGGCGCCGAGCATCACCGGCTGGTAGCCGGCGGCCTTGGCGGCGGCGGCCGCCGCCTCCAGCGCGTCGATCGGCCGGGCGACGATGCGGTACTCGGCCCGCGCGAAGGCCGGGTCGCCGGCTTTCGGGGTCTCGTTCAGCGGGTCGTTCAGCAGGCGGATCGCGGTCTCGGGCAGCGGGATCCCGCGGCGCTCGCAGATCGCGCGGGCGTCGGCGAGCGTCGACGGGTCGGGCACGGTCGGGCCGGAGGCGATCACCGCGGGGTCGTCGAACGGCACGTCGGAGATCGCCAGCGTCAGGATCGAGCGGGCGTTGCGCGCGGCCACCGCGAGGCGGCCGCCCTTGATGCGCGAGAGGTGCTTGCGCACGGTGTTGATCTCGCCGATCGGCGCGCCCGAGCGCAGCATCGCGCGGGTGATCGCCTGCTTCTCGGGCAGCGTCAGGTCGCCGGCCGGCGCGATCCAGTTGGCCGAGCCGCCGCCCGAGAGCAGAACCAGCACCTCGTCGTCGGGGCCGGCGGCGGTGGCGAGCGCCAGCGCCTCCCGGGTCGCGGCGATGCCGGCCTCGTCCGGTACGGGATGGCCGGCCTCGACCATGCGGATGCCGGGCGCGTCCTGCCCGTAACCGTGGCGGGCGACGGCAAGACCGACGATGCGGTCGTCGCCGAGCCCGTGCTGCTCGCGGTAGAACCGGCTGGCGACCGCCGCCATGCTTCCCCCCGCCTTGCCGGCGCCGAGGATGATCAGCCGGCCCGGGGTCGGCGGCGGCAGGTGCGCCGGCAGGCAGGTATCGGGGTGGGCGGCCTCGATCGCCGCGGCGAGGAAGCCGTCGAGCAGGGTCCGCAGGGCGCGCGTGGCGGGGTCGATCTCAGGCGTCATCGGTCAGGGTCTCGCGCGTCGTTTCCTCGTTCGTGCGGTCCTCGCCTTCGCGACCCGCGGGTGCGGGCAGGGGCGACGGGCTCTTTGGGCGACGGGCCTGTTTCTTGCCGTGGCCGTTTCTTGCCGTGAGCGCACGATCCTTGATACGTGCTCTGCCCGAGCCTTGCCGTGACGGCAAGACCTCCCAGCCTCCGCGAACCGAACCGGACCCGTGCCCCTGTCCCACAGCCTCGCGCGACACCCGCCCCACCCGGTCGAGACGATCCCGGGCGATCCCACCTGCGGGCTGATCCTGGCCTGCGACCACGCCTCGAACCATGTGCCCGACGACATCGAGCTCGGGCTGCCCGAGGGCGAGTTCCGGCGCCACATCGCCTACGACATCGGGGCGGCGGGCGTGACCCGGCGGCTCGCGGCGCTGCTCGGCGCGCCGGCGATCCTCACCGACTTCTCGCGGCTGATCATCGACCCGAACCGCGGCCGGGCCGACCCGACGCTGGTGATGCGGCTCTCGGACGGGGCGGTGGTGCCCGGCAACGCGCGGATCGACGAGGCCGGCAAGCAGGCGCGCATCGCCCGCTTCTACGATCCGTTCGACCGGGCGATCGATGCCGCGGTGGCGGCGGCCGACGCCGCGGCCGGCCCGCCGATGCTCCTGACGATGCACAGCTTCACCCCGTTCTGGCGCGGCGTCCCCCGGCCCTGGGAAGTCGGCATCCTCTACGACCGGGACGAGCGCCTCAGCGCGCCCTTGATCGCGGGCCTGCGCGCCGACCCCGCCGGGCTGACGGTGGGCGACAACGAGCCCTACGGCGGCGGCCTGCCCGGCGACACGATCGACCGGCACGCCACCGCGCGGGGGCTGGCCAATGCGCTGGTCGAGATCCGCCAGGACCTGATCGCCGCCGAGGCCGGGCAGGGCGAATGGGCCGCGCGCTTCGCCGGGCTTCTCCGCCCGCTGATGAAGGGTCGCGCTTGACGCGGGTACGCTTGACTCGGGCGCGCCCCGCGACGACCTCCAGCGGATCATTTAGGAACAGCGCGAGAGGCCGATGACCGAGATCGATCCGAAGACGCAGACCGAGCTCGAGGCGGCGGTCTACCGGCGCCTGGTGGCGCATCTCCAGGCGCGCACCGACGTCCAGAACATCGACATGATGAACCTCGCCGGCTTCTGCCGGAACTGCCTGTCGAACTGGATGAAGGATGCGGCCGACGCCGAAGGGCTCGGCCTGACCAAGGACGAGGCCCGCGAGCGGGTCTACGGGATGCCGTTCTCCGAATGGAAGGCGAAGTACCAGACCGAGGCCAGCCCCGAGCAGCAGGCCGCCTTCGCCAAATCCGCGGCGGAGCCGCACTGAACGTCCACGGCGGAGCCGCACCGAACGGCTACGGCGGAACCGCGCTGACGCGTTCCGCCACCGGGCCGCGGCGACGCGTTCCACGGCGGGGCTGCGCGGGTCGCTCCGGCTAAGCTCCCGGTAAGTTTACTCCCCTACGAACCGGGCAGGACAGGAGAGAACCATGAACGCGCATGCCATGCCGACCCCCGGCGACGTGTCATCATCCGAGGGCGTGGCCGCCGACGAGCTTCGCGCGTTCATCGAGCGCATCGAGCGCCTCGAGGAGGAGAAGAGCGGCATCGCCGGCGACATCAAGGAAGTGATGGCCGAGCTGAAGGGCCGCGGCTTCGACGTGAAGGCGGTCCGCACCATCCTGCGCATGCGCAAGAAGGACCACAGCGAGCGCCAGGAGGAGGAGGCGATCCTCGAGCTCTACATGCAGGCGCTCGGCATGGTCTGACGGCTCGCGGCGGCATGCTCGACCACGGTCGAGCATGCCGCCGCAACGTCCGAGGCGACCTTCAGCCCACCTGGGCCAGGGCCTGCGCGATGTCCGCGATCAGGTCCTCGACGTTCTCCAGGCCGATCGACAGGCGGACGGTGTCGGGGCCGACGCAGGCCGCCTCCTTCTCGTCCTTCGGCAACTGGCGGTGCGTCGTCGTCGCGGGATGGATCGCCAGCGACTTGATCTCGCCGATGTTCACGAGGTGCGAGATCAGCTCTAGGCTGGTGATGAACGTCAGCGCGGCCGGCTCGCCGCCCTTCAGGGCGAAGGTGAAGATCGAGCCCGGCCCCTGCGGCACGTAGCGCTGCGCCAGCGCCTCGCCGGGCTGGCCGGGCAGGCCCGGATAGCTCACCCAGGCGACGGCCGGATGGTCCTTGAGGTAGGCGGCGACCGTGCGCGCGTTGGCGCAGTGGCGCGCCATCCTGAGCGGCAGGGTCTCGATGCCGGTCAGCGTCAGGAACGCGTTCATCGGCGAGAGGCCGGGGCCGAGGTCGCGCAGGCCGAACAGGCGGCAGGCCACGGCGAACGGGTTGTCGGGGAAGCGCTCGGTGATGACGAGGCCGTCGTAGTCGGGCCATGCGCCGGTGATCAGGTTGTAGTGGTCGGTCCTCGTCCAGTCGAACCGGCCGGCGTCGCAGATCACGCCGCCGATGGTCTGGCCGGAGCCGCCGAGGAACTTCGATGTCGAGTGCACGACGATGTCGGCGCCGTGCTCGATCGGTCGGATCAGGGCGGGCGAGGCGAGGGTGTTGTCGACGACGAGCGGCAGACCGTGGCGCCGGGCCACCTCGGCGATGCCGGCGATGTCCATCACCGTGGCGCACGGGTTGACGATCGACTCGCAGATGATCGCCCGGGTCTCCGGCGTGATCGCCGCCTCGAAATCGGCCGGCGTCAGGCCCTTGGCGAAGAGCGGCTTCAGGTCGTAGCGCCCATCGAGCCGCCGCATCAGGCCGAGCGAGCCGCCGAACAGGCGCGGCGAGGCGACGTAGGCGTCGCCGCTCTTCATCAGCGTCAGCATCACCAGCAGCAGCGCCGACTGCCCCGAGGACACGGCGATGGCGGCCTTCGCGCCCTCGAGCGCGGCCACGCGCCGCTCAAGGGCGGCGACGGTGGGGTTCGAGCCGCGCGAGTACGAGAACCCGGTGCGGCGCATGTTGAAGATGTCGGCGGCCTGCTCGGTGGAATCGAACACGAAGCCGTTGGTGAAGTAGATCGGCTGCGCCCGCGCGCCGGTGGCCGGGTCGGGGCTGGCACCGGCATGGATCGCCTGGGTGGCGAATCGGGGCGTCTTCGGCGTGTCTGTCATCGAACTCGGTCCTCGGGACCATGCCCTATCACGGCGGACCGGGGGAGGGGCAACCGCGGGCAGGGCCCGTCGGGCCTGCGGGCGTGGGCTCAGGCCGCGCGGTGGATGAAGGAGCGCAGCGTCCGGACCAGGGTGTTGGGCTCGTAGGGCTTCGGGATGAAGCGGGCGCCGTCGGGCATGTCGTAGGGGCCGGGCGTGCCCATGCCGGACACGACAAGGACCGGGATCGCCGGCCAGCGGTCGGCCACGAGGCGGGCCAGCGCGAAACCGTCCATCGAGCCTTGCGGCATGTCGACATCGGTCATCAGAACTTGAACGTCGTCGCGATTCTCAAGAACCTTCAGCGCCTTGTCCGCATGGCTCGCTTCGAGAACCGTGAAACCCGCATCGGCGAGGGTGTCGGCGGCTTCCATCAGAAGAAGGCCGTCGTCTTCCACCAGGAGAACGACGGGTTGATCTGTCGGGCTGTCGGTCATCAGGCCTGCGGACACTGTGTTTGAACACCAGCACCGGGGCCTATTCCCCGGTGTCCGCCTCGTCAAGGCGCGCACTCATGCCGGCCTCGGCCCCCACAGGATGAGGCCGGCGCCGGCGAGACAGATCATCGCGCCGGAGAGGTCCCAGCGGTCGGGCGGGCGATCCTCCACGAGCCAGAGCCAGGCGAGCGAGAGCGCGATGTAGATGCCGCCGTAGGCGGCGTAGGCGCGCCCGGCGGCCTCCGCCTCGACCCGGGTGAGCAGCAGCGCGAACCCGGCAAGCGCGAGGGCGCCGGGCAGGAGCCAGAGCGGCGAGTGCCCGAGCCTGAGCCAGGCCCAGGCGGCAAAGCAGCCGGCGATCTCGCAGAGGCCGGCCGCGACGTAGACGAGGAGCGTGGACACCCGCGACCTCTCTCACGCCCGGCGGCGATCGCCAATGGGCGGCGCCCGTCTGGGCGTCGCGCCGGAACCCCGGCGGGGGTGCCTCAGGCGGCGACGACCGAGGCGAGCGGCGCCTCCAGGGTCAGCACCGCCCCGGTCGGCGGAAACCGGAGCGCGACCGCGCCGCCGAAATCGTGGCTCAGGCACCGGGCGATCAGGCGCGTGCCGAACCCCGTCCGCGTCGGCGGCGCGACCGGCGGACCGCCGATCTCCTCCCAGCGGAAGCGGAGGCGCGCATCCGGCTCCGTCTCGTCGATCGCCCAGGAGATCGCCACCCGGCCGGCGCCGGTCGAGAGCGCGCCGTACTTGGCGGCGTTGGTGGCGAGCTCGTGCAGCATCAGCGCCAGGGTCAGGCCGTGGCCGGCGGCGAGCGTCAGGTCGGGACCGCTCACCGTGAAGCGGCCGGGCACCCCGTCGCCGTGCAGCGCCACCGCGCCGGCGACGAGGCCCGACAGCGAGGCGCTCGACCACGCGCCCTGAACCAGCACGTCGTGGGCCTGGGCCAGCGCCACGAGGCGGGCATCCAGCGCCCGGCCGGCCTCCTCCAGCGAGGGGGCGTTGCGCAGGGTCTGCGTCGCCACCGCCTGGACCAGGGCGAGGGTGTTCTTCACCCGGTGCGCGAGCTCCTGCATGAGCAGGGTCTGGCGCGCCTCGTTGCGCTTGAGGTCGGTGATGTCGCGCGACACCGCGAGGATGCGTTCGGGGCGGCCGTCGGCGCCGTCGATCGGCGTCACCGCGATGTCCCACCAGGTCGGCGCGGCGCCCGCGTTCAGCACCGCCTGGAAACGGCACGGCCGCCCGGCCCGCGCCGCATCGAGGGCGTCGCGGATGCCGGCACGGCTGTCGGGGGCGGACCAGAAATCGATCCAGGCCCGTCCGACGAGGCCGGCGAACGTTTCGACGCCCAGGACCGCGGGCCCGTTCTCGCTCACGGTGATCAGGCGGCCGTCGAGGTCCAGCACCTTCACGAAATCGGTGGTGGTCCAGAGGATGCGCCGGTTGAACTCCTCGCTGGCCCGGAGCTGCGCGTTCAGCTCCTCGGCGCCGGCGAGGCGGGCGGCACCGCGCGCCAGGTCGCGCCGGCAATGCTCCACGGTGCTCTCGGCCTCGGCGCGCATCCGCACCGCCTCGGCGACGATCCGACGTGCCTCGATGCGGCTGGCGCCGCGTTCCGAGACGACGATCCGGCCGAGGCGCGCGTTGCGTTCGGCTTCCGCGTCGGCCTGCCGGCTCGCCTCGCTCAGCAACGCCCGGAGATGGTGGTTCTCCGCCTCGAGGGCGGAGAGCCGCCGGTCGGCGACCGTGGCCTGAAAGGCGGAAATCTTGCAACTCGCGCCCGTGTCCATCGCACAAGCTCCCCTTCGACGACCGTCGCGCGGCGCCGGCGGGCGTGTCCGCGAGGCGTCCGACGGCGTATCGACCCGCGAAACGCGCGGCGTGGCGACGCGATGTCGAGACGCGGAGCGCGACCGGCGAATGAATCCGCTTCTGAGCCGCGCCCCACCCGCATCCTCACGATTCGGTGGGCGGAATTACGCTAGCATATCGGCCCGGGCCTGCAAGGCACGATTGTAGTCAAGCCGACCGGACCGGAACGGATACAAGTCTAGGCCGTCGCGCAGGACGTCACTTCTTCCGTCCGAGCAGTACGAGCCAGCCGACGCCGAGGGTGAACACGACCAGGCCGATCGTGACGAAGACCGGCGTCCCGAGGTCGATCAGGCGCGGCGCGAGCTGTGTGGCGAAGGCGGCGACCACCAGCGCCACCGCGACGCGGGCCGCCGCCCGCTCGATGCCGCGGGTGACCTTGTCGAGGCCCTTCACCTCGATCTCGACGGTGACGCGGCCCTGCTTCAGACGCACCAGCATCAGGTGGATCAGCGTCGGCAGCTCCGAGGCGGCGCCGTAGAGGCCGACGCCCAGCGCCTCGGCCTTGGATTTCAGCCCGGTCAGCGAGAACTGCGTCTGCATGCTCGCCCGCACCGTCGGGCCGGCGGCGGCGAACAGGTCGAAGTTCGGATCGAGGTGGCGCATCACGCCGTCGGCGGTGACGAGGCCCTTGAACAGGATCGCGAGGTCGGTCGGCATCGCGAGGTCGTTCTCGCGCGCCATGGTCATGAAGTCGGTGAGCACCAACCCGAGATTGAGCGGGATCGAGGAATGGCTCTCGACGAAGGCCTGCGCCGAGCCTTCCAGCCGGGTCAGGTCCGGGCTGCTCGAGCCGGTCCAGTCGAGCAGCACCGCCATCAGCCCGTCGGCGTCCTGCTTCAGCATCGCGCCGATCAGCACGAGCAGCTGGTTGCGCCGCTTCTGCGACAGGCGCCCGATGATGCCGAAATCGATGAATCCGATCCGGTTACCCGACATCGCCAGCATGTTGCCCGGGTGCGGATCGGCGTGGAACACGCCCTCGATCAGAGCCATCTTCAGGAAGGCGTCGGTCCCCTTCTGGGCGAGCAGCTTCTTGTCGACGCCGGCGGCGGCGAGCCGCGCCTCGTCGTTCGGGGGGATGCCGTGGATGAATTCCTGCACCAGCACCCGCTCGGAGCACCACTCCCAGTGGATCTTCGGGAATACGATGTCGTCGCGGTCGGAGAACAGCGAAGCGAGCAACTCGCAGTTGCGCGCCTCGTTCATCAGGTCGAGCTCGCCGTTCAGGCCGGCGGCGAGGTGGCGCATCTGCTCGCCCGGTTGGTAGCGGGCCATGTCCGGCCATTCGGTCTCGACGATGCGGGCGCCGTGCGCCATCAGGCGCAGGTCCGCGTCGATGATCTTGCGCAGGCCCGGGCGCAGCACCTTGACGATGACGTCCTCGCCCGAATGCAGCTTGGCCCGGTAGACCTGGGCGATCGAGGCCGAGGCGATCGCGTTGGTGTCGAACTCGGCGAAGATCTCCTGCGGCGGCGCCCCGAGGTCGGCCTCCAGCTGCGGGCGGATCGTCTCCCAGGAGACCGGCGAGACCTGGCTGTGGAGCTTGGCCAGCTCCTCGGTCCACATCGGCGAGAGCAGGTCGGGACGGCTGGCGAGCACCTGGCCGAACTTGATGAAGGTCGGCCCCAGAGCCTCGATCGCGCGGCGCAGGCGCTCGGGCTCCGACAGGCGGGTGACGTCGATCTTCGGCTTGCGGCGCGGAAGGATCGGGATGTAGCGCAGCCCGAGCCGGTCCACGACCTTGTTGACGCCGAAGCCGATCAGGATCGAGGCGATCTCCGACAGCCGCTGACGGTCGCGCGCGGCAACGAAGGCGGTTTTCAGCATAGAGCGGATCGATCCGTGCGGGGCGACGAGGGAAGGTGCCCGGACAGCACGAGCATCGGGTCTTTTTTAGGGTCGGAGACCGCGCCGTCTCGGATCGGAGGGCTGCGGCGCTTCGGCCCGGACGGGCGCGCCTTCCCGCATCCGGCGGCTGCGCCTCCCCATCACAGGCGGCCGAGCCGTGCCGTGACGGGGGCCGGCGCCTTGCACCGCCGCGGCGGGGAAGCGTAAACCGCGTGCCAGCGCTGGCGCGAACGTGATCGTGCCCGAACGACCCGGCCGAGGAGAGACCCATGACGACCGACCGGCTGCCCGGCTTCAACACCCTCGCGATCCACGCGGGCGCGAGCCCCGATGCGGCCACGGGCGCACGGGCGACGCCGATTTACCAGACCACGAGCTTCGTGTTCGACGACGTCGACCACGCCGCCTCGCTGTTCGGGCTGCAGGCCTTCGGCAACATCTACTCGCGCATCACCAACCCGACCAACGCCGTGCTGGAGGAGCGCATCGCCGCCCTCGAAGGCGGCACCGCGGCGGTCGCGGTGTCGTCCGGCCACGCGGCCGAGTTCCTGACGATGCACGCGCTGATGCAGCCGGGCGACGAGTTCATCGCGGCCAACAAGCTCTACGGCGGCTCGATCAACCAGTTCAACCACAGCTACAAGAACTTCGGCTGGAGCGTGGTCTGGGCCGACACCGACGACCCGTCCTCGTTCGAGCGCGCGATCACGCCGCGCACCAAGGCGATCTTCTGCGAGTCCATCGCCAACCCGGGCGGCGTCATCACCGACATCGCCGCCCTGTCGGAGATCGCCAAGCGCCACAACATCCCGCTCATCGTCGACAACACCATGGCGACGCCGTACCTGATCCGCCCGTTCGAGCACGGCGCCGACATCGTCGTGCACTCGGCGACGAA
>NZ_JAKSYF010000008.1:0-19633 GCF_022829745.1 Methylobacterium sp. E-016 | reverse complement strand
GCTCTCGCTGATCCTGCTGGATGCAGACTCCTTCAAGGGGTTCAATGACCGTTACGGGCATCAGAGAGGCGATGAAGCCTTGAAGCTCATCGCTCGGGCGATTGAAGCCGTCATCGGCCGTTCTGGTGATACCGGCTACCGTGTCGGCGGTGAGGAGTTCGCGGTCATCCTCCCGGACACGGACAAGGAGGGCGCCAGGATCGTGGCCAGCCGTATCCGGGAGGCTGTGGCGGGCTGGAAGCTCCCTCATGCCAGTAGCAAGCACGAGGTGCTGACCGTGAGTTGCGGGGTGGCTCAGATCCGTGAAGGAATTGCCATTGAACCAGCGGCGCTGTTTCGTACTGCCGACGCCGCTTTATACGAAGCTAAAAGATTGGGCCGTAACTGCGTTCAGGTTTCAGGTTCAGTGGGTCCTGATCTGCGCTTGGTCGTGGGCGGATGATAGTGGTTTGGGCCCCATTGAGCACGAGCGGCAACCGTGGCGGTATCACCGCATCTCCCGCGACGGTTCGGCACCGCCCCGATCTGCTCACGCGGCGGAGGAACCCTGGATCTCACCAGCTAGGTCGATACGCAACTTGCCCCTGCCGTAGGATAGCTATAGCAGGGTAAGAGGCACGTCACCGGCACGAGTGCCAAGGTGTACCGGAACAGGCCCGATCAGCGGCGTCAGGCCGTCTCGGTGGCCTTCTTCCGGCCCTTGGCCTTCCCGGAGCGGGTTTTGGGCGCTTCGGAGATCGTCTCTCCGGTATCAGCAGCCTTAGCGGCTGCCTTGCGCCTCAGTTGGCCGAGGCCGAGTGAACGCGCCAGCTCGGACCGTTGCGCGGAGTAGTTGGCCGTCGTCATCGGGTAATCGGCCGGCAGGCCGTACTTCGTCCGGTAGGCTTCGGGGGTCAGACCCCGCAGCGTCAGGTGACGGCGCAGCGTCTTGTAGGATTTACCATCCTCGAAGCTGATCAGCGCATCCGGCGTGACCGACTTCTTGATCTGAGCTGCGGTCGCTTTTTCAGGACCAGCGGGTTCGGCCGGGGTTTCATTGCCGAGGCTGGTGAGGGCAGCATGCACCCTGCCGATCAGAGTTGGCAGCTCAGCGACTGGGACGTTGTTATTCGAGACGTAGGCGGCGACAAGATCCGCCGTCATGCCGAGCTTGTTGTCAGACAAGCCCTGTTCCGTTTCGTCCATAGCTGACTCTCAATCGCATGCAACCTGTAGAGGCAGATATAACGCATATATCCCGCTAAAGTGGAAGATGCCGATCGGAACTTTGTCTGGATTTTGATCAATCCACTCCTTTTGTCAGCCTTTCTGAACCATTTCGCTCCTACGTTTCCGTCATTCGATGGACGAAGCCGCATGGACGAACCCAATTATCCCCGGCGATCTCCGCGCCGTGAGACAATGATCATCGGGGCGCTACGCACGGATGATGGGGATGAAATCCCCTGCGTCGTGCGGGACGTTTCAAAGGAAGGGGCCAGGATCTCGGTCTCACAGAGAGAACCGCTATCGGACTGTGTCGAACTGAAGCTGCAGGGTTCTCAGCGATCAGTGCGCATGCGGGTCATGTGGCGCGACGGTCCTTTCGCCGGCTTGTCGATCCTCAATGTTGGTTAGTTTCAGAGTTTGACGCATGACAGAGGTCTCGATACTTTTTCATTTAATGCGTTGTTTTCGTTCACATGCCTGCAAGGCTTGAAGGCAACCATGCCAATCTACCGCTTAGAATGCATCTTACGCTTCGATGATGGGCGGTCTGGGCGAGCAGTGGACGGCCGTAACCTTCAGGCAGACTCTCCTGCAGAAGCTATCGCGCTCGCCAAAATTTACAAATGTAATCACCCTGCCATGACACTAATGGTAGCGTCGCTTTATAACACAGGCCAAGACATAATTTGGTCATTTAGATCGGATTTTTCTTCAAAGGCAGGATCAATATATACGAGCAACTAAACCACTTTGTATGTATCGCGCCGCGCCGCCCACTCGTCTGCCATCAGCTCCGGCCCGGTGACGCAGAGCACACCGATCGTGGCGATGCCGAGGCCATTGGCGAGCGGGGCCAGCGACAGTCCGCCTACCCCTGGCCCTGACATTCCCGGATGTCGCGGAGCGCACGCAAATGCTCGCCGGCCCGGTTCGTCTCGGCATCATGCGCCCTGATCCAGGCATCTGCCTCGGCATCATCGGACGGGTCTGAACGGATCGCGTTCATCAGACCGGAAAGGCATAGCTGCGCCCGGCCTAGATGGTGGAGCACGGCTAGCCGCTCGGCTTCGACGCGCGGGATCAGGCCGGCGTCCGCGTAGGGCAGGCGGTCCATTTCGGCTTCAGGCGGGTCGAAGAACTCGACGGCGGCGGGGTCGATCATTGCAGGGCGTCCATTTCTGCGAGGTAGGTCTCGATCATGTCGCTGCCGGCGGCGTGCTTCTCGTCCTCGGTCATGGATTTAAAGGCGGCTTCAGCCGCCACGCGGAGATGTTCAGTCTCAACCTGTACGGCATGCCACGGCGGCTCGATGCCCCGCAGCCCGAACTCCGCGGCTGCGTCGTCTACGCTCTGCGGACGCGGGTGAATGACCCTGGCATACTCCTGCATGCCGGCCACCCAGACCAGGGCCAGATCGGCCTCTGGCATGTCCCGATAGAGGCGCCCACGCGTCAGATATCGTTCGGTCTGCTGGAGCTGCGAGCGAGCAAGCTCGGCGTCCGCTGATGCCTCTGCGATGGCCTTGCCTTCGTCGTCCATCACACGTCACCCGGCTTCACAAATCGGATCTCGACTAACTGCCGGATCGGGCTTCCGTCGCCATCGCCGTCTACCGGCTGGGTCGGCTTGCCCCAGGCACGATCCATCAGGAACGTAAGCGCCTTAAGCGATACGTTCGCGTCCTCGTGCTCGATGAACTCCGCGGCCTTCAAGATGCACTGTTCGGTGTAGCCGCGGGCCATCTCGCGGACCTCGGCCGGCAGGCGAGGGCGCCCGGCCGGGTTGCCGGACTGTCCAGGCTTGAAGGGGGTCAAGTTCTCGGAATTAGCCATGGCAGGAGACACCGATTGCGGGTTCTAGCACTAGTATACCACGGGCTATGATTTATTCGGAACAGTGAGAATAACAGTGGTCTCGCTCAATGGGTCCGCTTCCGGCGGCTGGTCCAGGAACGCGACCTTCAGCCCGGCGGCGAGACCGTGAAGGGCTGCGGCGGCGGCCTGCTGGCGAAGCTCTCGGGCATCATCCCGAACCTCGATGGTGACGGCGGCCGTCATCGCGGCTTGGCGGACTGCCTGGATGCCGGCGGCGAAGGCGGCGAGTTCGCGCGGGGTCATCGGGTCTTCTCCAAAGCTGCCTTGGCGGCCGAAACCATAAGCGGCAGAGCGGCCAGGTAGGCGTCGATGTCCGACCGGAGGATGATGGTCGCGGAGCCGAGCTTGCGAGCGCTGAGTGCGCCGATCGCGATGAGTTCGTAGAGGGTGGCTTGGCTCACGCTCAGCGCAGCAGCGGCTTCCTTCGGACGATAGGTTAGAGGCGGAGCCCGGTCCGAGTTTGGCGCAGCCTCGGGGGCGGGGCGTTTCGGGGCTGGCTCCACAACAACGGCCGGCAGCTTTACGGGCGTGCTGATCCGCGTACGTTCGGCTTCGGCGAGCAACGCGGCCTGCAATGGTGGGCTTTTGCTGGGCCTGTTGTAGGCAACGTGTGGCCCCGTGTGGCCCGCCCGGTGAGGGCCATCGCAGCTCCGCGGCAAGGTCACGGTCGGGCACGGTAAGGTACGGCAGCGTCACGGCAACGAGCACGGCAGCAGCAGGGGTATCACACCACATGCACTGAAGCTGCTGTCGAGTGCCCTGTTGTCGAGGGAAGCACGTCTCGCTACAGCGCCCCATGGACAAGCTCGACGCCCTCCTAGACCGTCTCAAGGCCCATCAGCGGGCGATGATCCTAGCCGCCACCGAACACGACACGTTGCCGGCCGCGAGCGTCCTGAGGCAGATCGCAGAGCTTGAGAACGCCATCGCGGCGGTGGAAGCGGTTGCGGACGAGGAACGGGGTCGGCGGCGGCTGTAGGCCGAGGTAGCATACCCGTTGAGAGCGTCCTTAGATTGGATAGGCAGTAGCCAAGCTCGCTCGACCGTCGCCTCCAGCACTCACGAACCAAGCCGAAAGGATGCGCGGCATTGTTCCGTTCGGCGTGGTGATCGGACCTTCAAAGGTAAGGTTGTGCCCGTAGGCCCCGACACGGATGCCAACGAAGTTTTGCAAGCCAGTGTGCCGAAACAGAACGTCGGCGAGCACAAGGGGCGCAGTCACCTCGAAACCATGCCCGAGGAAAAACGTCGCCTTAGACGCTCCATCACGGCTGTGCAGGTTCAGAAGGTATTTCGTGACCTTGCTCGGCGGAATGATGAACCCCGCCGGCCACGAGATCGGATGCGTCAAAAGTCAGACTGTCCTGACTTAATCACGCCATCTAGGTGCACCGTTGCCAGCGCATTAAAGGGCTGAGTGAACTCGACCTCGAAAGCCTTGCCGCCCGCGTAAACCCCAACGACAGTCCCGGATGCGCCTTCAGGCACACGTTCGCCAGCAGCGCTTTCGACCGGATAGGCCAGCGTTACATGGTCAAGCTCGTCGATGGGAAGGCGGGCGGCCTCTGACTCCTCAAAGGCGTAGAACGGCGTCTCGTATGTCACGGCGGCCATCCACTCATTCAATCTGAGTCAAAGAAGTACGCTGTACAACGATTTTGGCAAGTGCGGCTTGGACACAGGCGGATAGATACGTACCGTGCCGCACAGCTACCCCCCGGCGCTTCTGTCACGCAAGCGAGCGATTGCGTGAGAAGCGCCATCGCGCCCGGACTGCATCCTGGACCATGTTCTATAAGTCGTCACAAATTCAGTGGCTCGCAAACCCCTGAGTTGAGCTGGACAGAAATCAGCCTGCGTTGCGAGACCACAGCATGATCGCCGAGACCTTCGCGGCGCGGGCCTTCCCGCTTTCGACCTCGCCAGATCGGGCGAACAATTCCAGACTCACATGCCGCCCAACGATCGCGTCGAGTTCCTTACTCCATCGATCCGCAAGTGCTGTGTAGTTGCCGAGCGGCCAGTCTGTCCCGATGCCACCGGAGGAGCTCGGTTCTCCATCAGTGAGAACGAGGCCGATATCCACGTCGCTGTCGGGTCGTGCGGCCCCCTTCGCGCGGCTACCGTAGATCCATAGCTGAGCCACTTCCGATCTGCTGGCCGCCCAAGCCACGAGCCCCGTCAGCCACGTAGGCTCGATGTCCAGCCCCAGGTGTTCAAGCCCTGGGTCCATGAACGACGATAGGGCGATCTCGCCGAGGTGCTTAGGATAAGCGTGGACGAAGGCGGCGAGCACCTGTTGAGCGCACACGTCGAGAAAGTGCTGTTGCCCGTCCACCTCGACCGCGAGGCCAGGCGCATCGAACCGGCCTTCATCCAAACCGGCACCGGGGGTATCAAGCGCGAATTGCGGCACGTTTCGCTCCGTGCCCGGTAGCAGGGGCAGCTTTTCCGGGTGCTTCACGCCGTTGGCGACCGCTAGCACGAGGGAAGCCTGAGCGCATCGAGCCTCCACCGTTGCTTGCACACGCTTCAAGGCGCTCTTAACCGCCGTCTTGCGTGCGTTCCCAGCCATGCCGCCGAAGCCGGGCTGTGCCTGGACCTCGGCGAGCGCAAGGGAGTCGGCGACGTGGCAGATCACGAGGCACGCCAGATAGGCGCGTCGCCGATCATCTCGTACGGTTCGGAACTCGGCCAGCGTCGGCAGCACGATCGCCCTGACGTACTCCTGCGGCGTCATCGGCACGTTCGGGTTGTTGCTCACACGCATTCCCTGGTCGGCGAACGTTGAGAAGCTCGCCGTATTTTGCCTGAACGCGCGCGATGCGGTCCAATGACGTTCGGATGGCGGCACGGGTTGCTTGCAGCATTGCATCGTGCTCGGCGCGATGGGCCCTAACTCGATCAATGAGCATCTGGGTTTCTCGCAACGCGCGCTCTTCCAGCGGATGCATGCCGGCCCTCTCAGTACCCAGAACCGCAGAACGTTAGCGTGTGCCCGCTGCGGGCAGCCTTGACCCAAGTCAAGCCTCTCAATCCATCTTAAGACGCTTGACGCCTTGCACGGATCAACCAGGCGTCACGGTCTGTGCGGGCCACGGCCAACTCAGCCTGCAACTCCTCCACACGGGCATGCATCTCGCCGGCATCGACTGCGGTCTCGATCAGGAGTTCCTGCGCCTCGGCGAGGGCTACGCGCAGTTCCGCGTTCTCGGTTGCGAGCGCCAGGACCAGAGCCGTCGTCTCGTCGCTCATCCTTCAGAAACCCGTTTGACCTAATATGAACCACGCCGCATCCGCGGCCAGTAGGATCGCCCGATCCGCTGCGGCGGTCCTGCCTTCCCCCCACGGCAGGGCCGCCTCCTACCTTTTGGTCGGTAGGCTGCCCCGTGCTCTCACGACACGACGTCCGAGCAGCTCGACGCGCTGGTCGGCGACCTCGATGCCGACGAGGCGGACGCCGAGGCGGCTGAGTAGCGTTTTGGAGAAGCCCGCTTCCGCTTCCGTGGGAGCGGGCATTAGCGAGTGTGGACCTCGCTCGCACGTGCGTCATCCATCATCGCGGCGGCGTGAAGCCCGCGATACGGTTCGGTAACCAGACCGCCACATAGCTATCACCATGCAGCGGTAGGCATCGCCGCTCCTGCGACGCACCGGAGCACATGCATGGTACTCGCCGATCTCGACAAGCGCGCGGAACTGACCATCTGGCCGTCCAACGGACCGGCTCGTACCGCTGAAGCGCGCGAGTTTTTGAGCCTGCGCGAAGCTCTTGTAGCTGCAGCCGAAAGCATCCAGGCCAACGACGCACAGCCCTGGATCATTACCGAGGACGGCGACATCCTCTCGCCACGCTGGATCAGGGCAAACGCCGATCCGCACCGGCTACAGTAGGATGGCAAAGAGCAGGCCATAAGCCGGCGCCGGCGGTTCCTGTTCCCCGCTGCATCCGACCTTCACGCGATCACCCGGCCCGAGGCGTCACGGGCACGGTGCAGGGAACTGGCCCGCACCGACCTGTCATCGCGTACTCTGTCTGCTCGGCTAGCTACCGGCGTTCGCGACCGCCGACAGCGCGTGCGTCGAGAAGCTGGCGACATAGCACCCTACGAAGTCCGAGACGTGTCCGGCATGTCGAACGCTCGCGTGCAGCTACCGCATAGCTCGCACCGGCTCCGCCACCCGCGCGGATGTTCGTATGCCACGGGTGTGAGAGCGACCCTGCCGTTCCGGCAGCTCCTTTGACGGTGCCGTGGGCTCTGTTTTCCCCGTATTTAACACCCCCTTATCCGTGGGGTGCATCAGTTTGCACCCACCCCCCTCGGCCGGGAGGCGGCGTCCGCGTCGCATCCATGCCTGCCATTCCCGGCTGATGATGCGCAGAATGTTCGGTTCGTTCTTCCGCCCCTGATGCCGGCGCTCCTGGATCGTCAGCAGGCCGTCACCCTCGGCGAGGCGGATCGCGGCCTGGGCCAACCGTCGGCACACACCGGCACGTGCTGCGATGGCGTCGATGCAGAGCCCGCATACGCCCTTGCCTGCTACCTCGTCGCCGACGACGCGCAGCACCGCGAGTTGCCCGGTCGTAAACCTGCTGGCGAGAGCCGGCGGCATCGGGCCGGAGCAGGCCAGCAGCCGGCGGCGGTCTCGAGAGGCTGATCTATCAGGCGAGACGGCCGCGCGCCGAGGCTGAAACAGGCTCGCACGGCCAGCGGGGATGCCTATGGGCCGGATACCCTCTCGGATCGCGCTGCGGCGCCCGTGGAGGCGTTCGGCGAGCGCCTGGGCCTCCGCGTCGCCCAAGGCGCCTGCCCCGTGCCCCTGCCACACCTGGCGCGATAGCTCGTCCATCTGCGCAAGCGTCCGCGCGCCGTCGATCGCGGCGGCCATAGTCGCATGAAACATCGTCCTCGGTCCCTCACGGGCCGCGGGCAGGGTCCAGGCAAAGCCTTCCCGTTGACGGAAACAGGTTCCGTCTTGACTCCCGAGGGGAGACATGGCTTGTGGGGAGCAGTGACGCGGCCCCACCAGGCCCCAGGTTTTCAGCAGCCTCTTCCTTGCCGGGAAGGGGCTGTTGGCTTTTCAGGGTCTATCTCGCGGCGATCTCTCCTGATGCCGGCTCACGACTCGCCACAGGGCGCGCCATAGCCAGACATGGCATGTCGGCCGGCAGGCACGGCTAAGTCAACGGGACGGGCTGACATGAGCGAACGCGTAACGGACCCAGCCTACTGGATCACCGCGAATGGCCTAGACGATCCCGAGATGGCTGAACTCGTCCTGACCGCCCTGGTCTCGCCGGGGGACTGGGGCGTCGTCACGGTCCGCGAGGAAGACGGCGGCAAGCTCATCACCGGAGCTGTAAGCTCGCTGTTCATCACCGGCGGCGAAGCGGAGATGGAGTTCTCCATGCTGCTCAGCGAGTACGCCGAACGGCCAAGGGCGACGAGGCTTAATGGGCACAGATCGATCTAGGGTAACGCGGTCGAACCAACCTCAACGCAACCCGCCCTCGGTCATTATTGATAACTGGGACTTATCGGTGGTGACACCGTACCGTTGAGGTTGTCCTGACGGGTACGCCTGGCCACGTCGCGAGAGGATCAACCTCGGACCTAAGATCGTTTCTTTCCAGACCAGGAAGCAGACATGTCCGAGACCGAACGCGAATTCATGGCACGCCTGAGGGCACCTGCCTTGAAGCTGGTGCTCCCCGCCCCGCGTGACATCACTCGCTTCCAGCGCATCGAGAGCGAGAAGCGGTGGGATCGGGTGTTCAAGAAAATGGCGGACCAGCCACCCGCCGGTACGCCCTAGCATGAGATGATCGGATCGATGTCCGTCCATCGATGGTGCCGCGCTCGCACAGGGCATTGTCCAACCGCTCGATTTCGGCACAGTGCCGGCGAACCAAGGCGAGGCTTGCCACGCGACGCTGGCATCCTCATTCCGGCGCCATGATCCGATCCGAACTGGTCCAGCGCTTGGCCGCTGCGAACCCGCAACTCTACGCGAAGGACTGCGAGGCCGTGGTCGACGCCATCATAGGCCGGCTCGCGGACGCCATCGCGGACGGCGATCGTGTCGAGCGGCGCGGGTTCGGGGCCTTCACCATCGTGGAGGCACGAGCGCGGGTGGGGCGTAATCCGCGGTCCGGCGCCTCCGTTGCCGTCGAGGCCAAGGCCAAGTTGTGTTTCAAGGCCGGCAAGGACATGCGGGACCGGCTGAACCCGGCAGCGTCCAAGCGGTGCATAGATCGGTGGTTCACGGATCGAGTCTGAACCAACTTGCGGTTGTGTTATTGACGGAGGCATGGGCCCCATCGTCGTTATCGCTGCCTCCGCTGGCGGGCTTACCCCGATCAAACAGATCGTAGCCGCGCTACCGGCATTCTGCTCGGCATCGGTGTTCATCGTCTGGCACACCGGCAGCTATCCCAGCATCGTTCCGGAAATCCTGAGCATGACGAGCCATCTGCCCGTCGGACACGGGGAGGATGGCGAGCTTATCGAGGCTGGGCGCGTCTACGTCGCCCCTCCCGACAAGCACATGTACCTGGATCACGGCGTGATCCGCCTCGATCACGGAGCGAAGGTCCACTTCACCCGCCCGGCGGCGGACCCGTTGTTCGTGTCAGCCGCCGAGGCCTACGGCGAACGCGTCGTTGGCATTGTCCTCAGCGGCTATGGCGTAGACGGCGCGGACGGCTTGGCCACCGTCAAGGCGCTCGGTGGCTTGGCCTTCGTCCAGAAGCCCCAGGAGGCCGAGCAGCCCTCGATGCCCTGGGCAGCGCTCATGGCTGATCATCCTGACGCCAGCCTGCCAGTTGCAGAGATCGCCGCTCGCGTGGCTGCGTTGACGCAAGGTTGAGCAACCATAAATTTGGCCGATGGTGTGCTACGCTCCGCAGATGAACGCCGACAGCGTCACGCCCTGGTTTGTCGCTGTTGGTGCTTCGGGCGCCGAGGGCCTCACCGATATTAAGGCGCTGCTGCAGGCCTTGCCCCCGGATCTGCCCGCCGCGGTGCTGATCGTGCTCCACCGCTCGTGGGACCACATCAGCCACCTGAGTGAAGTGCTGGCCCGGGACTCGAACCTGCCGATCGTCATCGCGGCGCAGGGCGAGCGCTTCGAGGCGGGGATGGCCTATATCGGCAAACCGGCCGATCACCTTACGCTGGCTGCCAGAAGCTTCGGCGAGATCGTGGACGATCCGCATCGCCTGCATGGCAACCGGACGGTGGACCTGCTGTTCAAGTCGGTCGCTGTCCATGGCGGACACCGCATGATCGGCGTGGTCCTGTCGGGCTCCCTGGATGACGGCGCACGCGGTCTCGCCGCCATTCACGCCGCAGGTGGCTTGACGATGGTGCTGACGCCGGGCACCCCACGAAGGCCGGGCATGCCGGAAAACGCGATCGACTATGATGGTCCAATCGACGTGATCGGAAGCCCTGCCGACCTCGCAGGGGCCATTGAGAGGGCTGTTCGATACGGGTGACGGTTAGGAGCAGGCCCGTCCCCCGATCTGATCACGGGGTGGCGGGTGCGTCGTCCATCTCACCAGCGAACCGGTCCTGAGCCCGGCTTGCCGGCAAGGTGCCTTGGGTCGGTTACCAGCAGGTCAACGGGGCCGAGCTTTGAAACGCCCCGCTGCGCCCTGCTATTCGCTCGCGGCCAGCTTGCCCTTCGCCTGCATCTGCGTCTGAACCCTGCGCGCCATAGCCCTGATCCGGTCCTTGCTAGCGTGCCGGTCGTACCCTCGTGCAACCAGCCCATCGACCAAGCGGCGGGAGATTACCACGACCGCTTTGCTATCGAGCACGAGCACGTCGAGGTAGGCCGCCATCAGCACGGCCGACACGTCATCGCGCTCGGGCGTCTTGGCCTCAGCCAGCTTCGCCCGATAATTGGCTTGGTAGTCCTGCTGCTTCCGCTTCCGGCGCCGGTATCGCGTCAGGTCCTGCTGATCGTGCCAGTCCATCGCACAAGGCTCCTCTGTCGCTTGTGCTGATGGATCATCGTCAGAACGTAGAAAGTCGGGAGCGAAAAACGTGACTCTACGTACTTTAACCTCGGCCTGACTACAGTCCGTCGATATGCTCTTGGCCGCCCCCGAAAACCCGGTGAGCACACCCGGTTTCGGTCTTGGTATCTTATAGGGGGGTGATCGGGTGAGATCACGGGGTGAGCATAGGCGGTGAGATTGACGCTGGGCATGGTCCACGAACAAGCAGCCGGTTACCCCAACAGCGCAAGGAGCTCGTCGTCGGTTGGAGGCTGCCTCGGTTCATGCCGCAGGCCATCGATCCACTCATCGATTTCGAAGCGGTCCCATCGCAGCAGGCCGTTGCCTAGGTCGATCGGCTGGACCGGGCATACCCGCGTGAAGCTCGGGACGGAGAAGCTGCAATAGGCAGCAGCCCGCGATCGGCGCATGAGCCGCGGCCAGTTGGGGAGGGGTTCGCGTTGACGTGCCATCGCCTTGGCCGAACATGAGGGGGTCCGGTCACGCGGCCTCAACCCTGGACGAGAAGTTGCCGATGATGACGGACAGCCTTGGTTACGACCATCCCTACACTCTGCCGGAGGTCGAACGCGCGCACGAACTGGTTGCTCGCATCATCGTCCTACACGGCACGGCCTACCTGCCGCTGCTGGATCGGATGGAGCGTGAAGTCGTCCATGCGACGCGTCAGGTCGAAGGCTCCGCCCGTGCGCAGGCAGTTTTGGACGGGTACGCGATGCGCCGCCTTGGCGAGGCCGCATCGTCATGAGGAAGCCCCCACCAGCGCCGGCCGTCCGGTTCCGGGTCGATCCGGCCTATGTCCCGGCTGACAAAGCCGCACGCCGCATGGGGCTGACCCCAGATCAATTCGTGGAGTGCCGACGACGCCTGTACGCCCGCGGGTTTCCCGTGCCGGACGAGACAACCGGCCTGTACGACATCGAGGCGATCGACCGGTGGCGGATGCGCCAGCGGCCCGACCTCTACCCCGAGGTGCAGACCGCCATGCCTGCTGTCGAGCCCGCCCCTCGCACGGATTGGGGAGCGCGGTTCGCGGACGCCGAGAAGACCAAGGGCATGGGGGAGCGGTTCGCCAGAGCCGAACGGACACGGCGTGCAAAAACACGATCCGGGGACGACGGGCGGGCTTAGCCATCCCCACGACAGGCATCCCTCTATCTAGCGTCCCGCACGTTGTCGCCCGGCGGCCCCTGCCTCTATTCCCTTGCCATGATCCGGTCCGACCTCGTCCTGCGCCTCGCCGCCCTGAACCCCCACCTCTACGAGAAGGATTGCGTGGCGCTGGTCGATGCCATTCTCGGCCGCATCTCGGATGCGCTGGCGGCGGGCGATCGGGTGGAGATCCGCGGGTTCGGATCGTTCGCGGTGAAGGAGCAGCGTGCCCGGCAGGGGCGCAATCCGAGGCACGGAGTGCCGGTCGCGGTGCCGGCCAAGACCGTGCTCGCCTTCAAGGCCGGCAAGGAGATGCGGGATCGACTGAACCCGGAAGCGGCGGTGCCGTGAGCGACAACCCGTTCCACGAAGCCGTTGAAGCCCTTCGCGCGCTCGGCCTGTACGTCGAGCCAACTGGCGAGGACCTGAGCCTGTGGCTCGTGAATGGCGAGGAGATGACCGACGCGGGCCTGATGAAGCTTGCCGCGCTGCTGGGCCTCGTATCCGGCTCGGCAAAGATCCAATGACAGGCATTCCGAGGCACCTGCGCAACCCGCGCCGCTGGTACGACTCTGACGGCATCGAGCAGCCGCCGGCCACGATCGCGAACAGCAAGACGAACGGCGCGCGCGGGCTTCTGGCTTTCTGCGAGTGCGGGCACAGCAGCGCGCTGCTGTTGGACGGCTTGCCGGACGATCTACCGGTGCCGGATGTCGCGCTGCGATTGGTCTGCTCGGCCTGCGGACGGAAGGACCGGATCAGTACCCGGCCAGACTTCTCTGGCGTGCACACCGGGTCGGGACCGAAGCTGCGTTCGGTGGAGTAGCGTGGCCGGCGGCCGACAGCTGCGTTGCGCCACCCGGCTCGTCCCCTATCCCCGCCGGCCGACATCCGGCGAGACCCATGGCATCACCCGCACCGATCCGACCCGCACCGTCCAACGTCCAGGCTTGACGCGATGCGCTCGAAGCCATGAAGCCGACCAAGGCGCTGCGCCTAGGCATCGCGGGTGCCCCCCCTGGAAGAGCCAGCAGAATTTTGTATTCAGCGCTGAAACCCCCGACGGGCTCGCATCGTACGGCGCGCATGGTCGAGATCGAAAATCCTCAACTTCAGGCGATTGCGCGTGCTCTGAACGTGAAGCCTGAAACGCTCTTTGCTGAGGCAACCGAGGATGAAGTGAGCGAGGCGGCGACACTGATCCGTCTGTGGCTACGGATCACCGATCCTCAAGGGCGCAGGCGCGTTCTGAGCGTGGCTCGGCAGGAAGCTGAGATCTCCAGCTACCAGGAGTAGCATGCGCTAGCGGGACCGCCCTGGGCGCCCCGTTGGCGCGCCGGTCTGGCAAGCCGTGCGATAGGTAGCAGGCCCGTCCCCCGATCTGATCACGGGGCAACGGGTGCTTCGTTCATCTCACCAGCGAACCGGTCCTGAGCCCGGCTTGCCGGCAAGGTGCCTCGGGTCGGTTACTAGCGGGTCACCGGCGACGTCTAGCCGCCTCCCATCCGGGGGCCAGCAACCCGGCGCGGCATAAGCAATGCTTCAATCTAGTCCGCCTGACGGATGAGAGACCAGTAGCTGCCGATGCGCCCCCTGAACGACTTTGAAAGGAGCATCCTCAAAGCCTTAACAGATGAATTTGTGAGTGCGTCCGTCGTCAAAGCACGAGCAAGGATTGCTATGAAGGACTTAATTGGTCCTACGGTCGAAGCTTGTCTTGAGCTGGAGAAACGCGGTCTTGCTGAGCGAATGGGGCGGCCAACTCGGGTGGCATGGCGTCGAGCAAATGGCGTTATAAAAGACGCGTGAGTGGCATACTTGACATCATATTAAGCGGCGGCTCGCTCAAGGCAAGCAACAAATCTCACCCAATCCTATAGCTCGACAAAATCCCCACCTATTTGTGCTTGAGCAAGCCTCTGAGCTTCATCATCGTTACTAGCTAAGATTGGGTGCTTGCCGAAGACCTCACCAGTTCGATTGAAAGCCAGGACAAGGTCACGCCGTGGATGACAGGGCTCGGTCGTCCAAAGCAATGAGGGGGGGGGGACGGGCATGTGCGCCTCAGATCCAGCGCCTATGCCTTTGCCCGCAATGCGCACCAAAACAAGGCGTACAGTGAAGTCAGCTTTGCGACGGATCTGAGCGCATCGTCACAGTAGAGTAGTTACGGCACGGTTTGGCCGGTCGTCAGCGCAGGCAGCTTGGACCGTCTCGCATAGGGGCAGGCCGTGTTCGCTCACTGGCTGTCCGGCGCCTGATTAATCTATTCTCGTATCGATGCCGCTGGAGGCGCAGGTCGATCCTCGGTCCGGCATGGTGCCTTGGATCAGTTATCGCTCCACCTTGTGCTGAACGATCATGCCGTACCAGCCCAAGCCGAGGTAGGTCTCGTAACCTGGTGTCCGGTGGAAAGCTGTGACCGTGCCCGTCTGGCTGTCTCTGATAATTCCGCTGGCCTGACCCTTCGGATCCAGCGGCAGCACTTCACTGAGGACACCCTGACCGTCAGACGCTGCCAGGACACGGCGGTTAGTATCGACGAGCAAGACACGGGTTCGCGCTCGGTCCGCCGGAGCGACACGCACCCCTTCCACGATTGCACGGGCCTGGGGCTCCCAGTCGAAGTGGATGCCCAGAACGCCAAGCACCCGCCCATCAGATCGCCCGCCTTCGCGTACACTGGCCGCGTAGGTGGCGACCTGCGCGCCGGCAAGGCGGCTCTCCCGGCGCACGTTCGCGCTGACGTAGTCGTCACCACTACGCAGCCCGACCGCATTCTGAAACCAAGGCTCATTAGCAACGCTTTGACCGCGCACACCTGGGTATCGATCGGGTCTACCATTGGCGATGACGACGCCGTTCCGGTCGCAAAGCCAGAGATCGAGGTAGACGGTATAGGCTGACAGGATGACGCCCAGGCGTTCGCAGGCGTAGGTGGCGGATGCTTCACCCGGGTTTGCCGCACAATCGACGACGGCGGCATCGGTCGCCCACCAGCGCACGTCGCAGGTCCGCTCATAGAGGTTCCGGTCGATCAGTTCGACGGCGTTCAAAGCCAGGTCGGTTAGGCGCTCGGCCTCAGCCTTCTGCGCCATACCCTCGACGGCCTGCTCCAGCATGCCGATCCGCCCCGACAAGTGAGCCTCGAGTTCACGAGCCACCCCATCAATCTCAGCGCCAATCGACCGAACTTCCTGCGCAACGACGGAGAAGCCCCGTCCTTGTTCACCAGCTCGTGCAGCCTCGATGAGCGCATTGAGCGCAAGGATCCTGACCTGCGCGGTGATCTGCTGGATCCGACGCGTCTTGTCGCCGGCGATCTGATTGACCTCGGAAGTGAGGCTCGCAATCGCTGCCAATGTGGGATCGACGTTGACCGGAAGGCCACCCGTCGGCGGCGCAGTTCCCACAACTTTAGGATGAGGGTTCATAGGTTTATCAACTCTCAGTGCTGCATTCAAAATGCAGCGCGAAGGTTAACAAGTTCTGGTAATCTCAAACCAGTTCTGAAATTCTCATCACATCGGCGTTACTGGATGACTGGCAGGGAGCAATAGCGATGGATTTGGTTGAGGCCTTGCTCAGGCGCCAAATTTGAGTTTTTACGTCCCCAGAACCGGGTACCGCCCCTCATCCGTTCGCAGGGACGAATTCGGGGGCGCCCCATGAAAATGGCCCTGCAAGCTAGCTTCTGCAGGGCCATCGGGTCGGTGGTTCGGTGTTCGCAACGAAACTCAGCAGTCGTTGCTGCCCTGCTTCACCACCTGACCCTCGGTCGGCTTCTTCTCACCATCGACGGGCTTGGTGCCGGCGCCGACATTGTTCAGGGCACCGACGGTTCCGGGAGACTCGACTTTGGCGCCGGGGGTCGTCTTGGCGGACGAAGTACCGTCAGTCATCGAGCTTTTGTCGGCCGAGGACGACGTGCCTTCCATGTTGGTGGTCGTTCCCACCGAGCACGGGGCAGCGAAGGATGCGCCGGCCGTCAGCATCAGGATGGCGGCAGCCCCTGAAAGAGTTGCAAGCTTGGTCATGTTTCCTCCGGATCGTATTGTTGGAAGGAAACCTATTTCGGTACGATGGTTCCGACCCTGCGCCACTAGGGCTCTTTCCTCCCCTGGAAGGGTCGAAGCAGCCAGGCCATCCCTTTCACCTCAGCCTGCTCGACCTCGTCCGCCGCCGCCATCTGGCCAGTCTCTTTGTCGATCTCATAGACGATCTGCGTCAGCAGGGGCGGGAGCGGAACGTTGTACTCATTTAGCAGCAGGGCAGCGTCGAGGAGCGCTCGGATTTGCTGGTTCAGTATTGGTCGTCTCATGATCTGCGCGTCTAGCACCTGATCGGCGAGGAGGCCGGCGAGGCGAGAGACCTCGGATAGGCGCTCAGATGAGGCGATCACGCTTTCCGCTCACGCATCCGAACCCCAGCCCCGCCCCCGTTCTCGGGGATGAACTCGACGCCTGCGGCTTCAAACGCCTTCCGAATGGCGGCGAGGTTGTCGGTGATCGATTTTGGCACGCCGTCGGTCTCTTCCATGCGCTTGATGGTGGTCCCAGAGACCCCCGAGGCCTCCTGTAGATCCTTGACCGACCATCGCAGATAGCCGCGACCCGCCGCGCACTCTTTCATCCCGAGGATCAGCCGCTCAGCCAAACGCCGTCGCACATGGCGTCGGTCGCTGCCCCTTCGCCTTCCGAACTCAACGCTGCGACCAAGGCCTGATCGATGGGTGATGTCCTGACCTTCCGGCCGCGCACGCCTCAGGCGCAAACCCCGCCGGCCCCCTCTCCAGCCGAGACCCGGCGCATGATCGAGGAAGCGGCGCAATCCGCCCTCGACACGGCCGATAGCCTGCTCGCTATCCTTGACCGCATGGACGGCGACACGGACAGCGAGGACGCGGAACCCTCGCTGGCTGCCCCTGAGAACCACCACGGCAGTCAGGTCGTGTCGATGCGGGGCAACGATGCGGACCGGAAGGTCGAGGCGCCTGAGATCGTACTTCCGGGAGCGGCAGTGATCCCGTTCCCGCCGCTACCATGGGGCGGCAGGGGCAACGTCGTGGCAGCGGCGGGTGTGGCGCTCCTCGACATGGTCGGAAGGCGCTGATCCCGACCGCCCCTCCCCTCTCGACCAGACAACAACTGTTCACGCCCATTTTGGGATGGGGTGGGACCTTGTTCGCTCGGGAGGGATTTGGTGCTTATGGATCGGACCGCGTCTGCCCCTTATGCCCTCGCTGTCGATGACGATGGGCTGATCCGCATGGACGTGCTCGACATGCTTGAAGAGGCCGGGTTTCGAACCCTAGAAGCCGCAGACGGCGATCGGGCCATCACGATCCTTGAAGAGCATTACGCTTCGATCGTCCTTCTCTTTACCGACGTGCAGATGCCCGGATCGCGTGACGGGTTCGCCCTGGCGCGCGAAGTATCACGGCGCTGGCCGGACATCACCATTGTCGTTGCCTCCGGCCAAGTCAGCCCGCAGCCCGGTGAATTACCTGATGGGGTGCGCTTTCTGAACAAGCCATTCTCGGCTGAAATGGTCCATGACCATCTGCGGGAAATCCTGCCAGACGGCCGAAAGCCGGAACCTCTCAAGTCATAAAAAAAGGAACCATTATCGGCCCCTTTCTTTCTTTTCTCTCAGAAGCAGCCTAATGACCGAAATATCCGCGAATGGTTGAAATCCGGGTGCCGACCATTCGCACTGCACGCTTGATGTTTTCCTCAGTAACTCCAAGGGATTGGGCAAGCGCCTGGCGCGCGAACTGATCGTAGATGTCTAAATGCGTTTTGGAGACACTAGGCGCGGGTGTGGAGGACATTTAAAACCCTACTCCGCTTATAGGCGTGTTGTAGTGATGATATACGATTGAGGGATGAACGCGAACCGGGCGTAGATGTTTCATCATCCCCTGTGGAATGCGGTTTCTCGCCTCAGCTCTGCACCACCCTCTCCTAACTAGAGAGTTTTGCGGGTACTAGGCGGGTCGCCTATGGGTCACAAGCGGCTCCGAAAGCAGCCTTGATCGGTTACAGGCTTTCGCCCGTCGAGCGACCCACGTCACCGAGATGCACCCGGCTTGCACAATCGGCCGCTACACGGCTGGTACAGCCAATTGTCCGTTGTCAGATGATCTAGGGAAAGGTGCGCCCTCCCTCAGGCTAACCATCCGACGACCTTGCGTATCAGGATGCGGCGGTTTGAGCCTGTGTGAGCCAAGCCCAAGCGGCTGACTCTTCCTCAAGGTCGAAGGTTTTTGTCTCGACCGGCATGATCATCCCGGACAGGTTGATCATGGCCTTCGCCATGGTCGGTGCACCGACGACGACGTAGCGCTGGATATGTGCCACTGAGCGCGCCTTCACGCTCGCCGCATAGCCGTCGAAGGTCGCTCCCAGGTCAGAGCCTTCGTAGTTCGACATGATGATGAGCATGTCGATCTTCCCGTGCGCCTGCATGGCAGCGTCGGTCACGGAGGACATCCACTCGATGTCGGGCTTGGTGATCTTGTCCTTGATCTCGAAGGCGAGAAGGTCGGGACGCGGTGCCTCGCGCTGGATGACTGAACCGTCCGGTGCTGTGTTCAAGCGTTCCTCCCAATTCCGCCATAGCTGATTATGGATTGAACGATACGATCCCACGTTTTGATCCAAACCGATGAGCGTGCCGCACAGTGGCTGCTGCCAAACCTGGGCATCGAAGCCCACCTTGCAGGTCGGGGGGTCGGGCGCTCACAATATGGTGTCTATGAGAGCTGCCATCCAATGCAAATCACGCCGAGCGCCGCACACTCACTTCTACCAGCCTTTTGCCCGTTAAGTCTGCCACAGCATCACCGCGAACGGGTTCTTACCTAACCAAGTTGCGCTCTCTTCCGTGCAGCGCGCACAACCACGCACATGATACGTCAAAGATGTGGATCGGCTGCCGCTTCAAGCCGTCCCGATGCGATGGCGTCTTGAAAAAATCTGAAGTCCTCAGCGTTTCGATCGCCGTAGGCGGCAGACCAA
Organism: Methylobacterium sp. E-016; assembly: GCF_022829745.1. NCBI lineage: Bacteria > Pseudomonadati > Pseudomonadota > Alphaproteobacteria > Hyphomicrobiales > Methylobacteriaceae > Methylobacterium > Methylobacterium sp. E-016. The sequence continues at coordinate 347 of NZ_JAKSYF010000008.1, read as the reverse complement.
TCAGCTACAGCCTCCCTTAAGTCGGCGCGGCCATCGTGGCCGCAGTAGCCTGCAATTGCTGAGGCATCTCCTGTTCGTGCATGGGCCTTGGCCAACAGGGCGCCATAGGCGTGGGAAAAGTACATAAGAGATCGACCTGTCATACGAGAGACTGGGATCTCGCCCTTCATGTTCTTCATCTGCCGCACGTAGAACGGGCGGTCGGCGATCGTGGTCCAGCCGAGCAGCGGGTCGCCGACGCCCTGGAGCAGGCGCTGGCCGTAGATCACCCGCTCGCCCTCGTGGCTGGCATAGGGCTCCGGCATGCCGGGCAGGTAGGGGGCGTGGGCCGGGCGCACCGCCTCCTT
>NZ_JAKSYF010000147.1:0-10025 GCF_022829745.1 Methylobacterium sp. E-016 | reverse complement strand
CCCGGCGATCGCGAACGACGATCTGATGAAGCATTTGGCGAACCCGGCCGAGCAGGTGCTGCAGACGGTCGACTACGCCAACACGCGCTATTCGAAGCTCGACCAGATCAACGCGGGCAACGTCAAGAACCTCCAGGTGGCCTGGACCTTCTCGACGGGCGTTCTGCGCGGCCACGAGGGCTCGCCGCTCGTCGTCGGCAACATGATGTACGTCCACACGCCGTTCCCGAACATCGTCTACGCGCTCGACCTCGACCACGAGGCCAAGATCGTGTGGAAGTACGAGCCCAAGCAGGACCCGTCGGTGATCCCGGTGATGTGCTGCGACACGGTCAACCGCGGCCTGGCCTACTCGGACAACGCGATCATCCTGCACCAGGCCGACACCACGGTGGTGTCGCTCGACGCCAAGACCGGCAAGGTGAACTGGTCGGTGGTGAACGGCGACCCGAAGAAGGGCGAGACCAACACCGCCACGGTCCTGCCGGTGAAGGACAAGATCATCGTCGGCATCTCGGGCGGCGAGTTCGGCGTGCAGTGCCACGTGACCGCCTACGACGCCAAGACCGGCAAGAAGGTCTGGCGCGGCTACTCGATCGGCCCGGACGACCAGATGCTGGTCGACCCGGAGAAGACCACCTACCTCGGCAAGCCGGTGGGCAAGGACTCGTCGACCAAGACCTGGGAAGGCGACCAGTGGAAGACCGGCGGCGGCTGCACCTGGGGCTGGTTCTCCTACGACCCCAAGCTCGACCTGATGTACTACGGCTCGGGCAACCCCTCGACCTGGAACCCCAAGCAGCGTCCGGGCGACAACAAGTGGTCGATGACCATCTGGGCGCGTAACCCCGACACGGGCGTGGCCAAGTGGGTCTACCAGATGACCCCCCACGACGAGTGGGACTACGACGGCATCAACGAGATGATCCTCACGGATCAGAAGGTCGGCGGCAAGGAGACCCCGCTGCTGACCCACTTCGACCGCAACGGCTTCGGCTACACCCTCAATCGCGCCACCGGCGAGCTCCTCGTCGCCGAGAAGTTCGACCCGGTCGTCAACTGGGCCTCCAAGGTCGACATGGACCGGGCGTCCCCCGGCTACGGCCGGCCGATCGTCGCCGAACGCTACTCGCCCGAGCGGACCGGCGAGGACGAGACCACCACCGGCATCTGCCCCGGCGCGATCGGGGCGAAGAACCAGCAGCCGGCGGCGTTCTCGCCCGGCACGGGGCTGTTCTACGTGCCCACCAACCACATCTGCATGAGCTACGAGCCGTTCCACGTCACCTACACGACGGGCGTGCCCTATGTCGGCGCCACCGTCGGGCTGCAGCCGCCGCCGGGCGAGTCCCGCACCGGCGCGTTCGTCGCCTGGGACGGCGTCGCGGGGCGGATCGCATGGTCCCTGCCCGAGCCGTTCTCGGTCTGGTCGGGCGCCCTCGCCACCGCCGGCGGCGTGGTCTTCTACGGCACGCTCGAGGGCTACCTGAAGGCCGTCGACGCGGCGACGGGCAAGGAACTCTACCGGTTCAAGACCCCGTCGGGCATCGTCGGCAACGTGATGACCTACCGGCACGGCGGCCGTCAGTACGTGGCGGTGCTCTCGGGTGTCGGCGGCTGGGCCGGGATCGGCCTGGCCGCCGGCCTCACCGACCCGGCGGACGGCGCCGGCGCGGTCGGCGGGTACGCGGCACTGTCGGATTATACCGCGCTCGGCGGCCAGCTCACCGTCTTCGCCTTGCCCGTGCGGTGACGAGGATGCGATACCAATCTGTGGGTGAATTTCCCACATCAAGCAGAAACATGCGCGTCGCACGATGTCGCTTCCGTTCGAGGAGCCGATCGATTCGATGCCGGATTCGCCTGCCACGCCGCGACGCTCGCGCCGGCGCGACCTTCTCGTCGCGATCGTGCTGACGGTGTGGATCGTCGCCGTGGCGCGGACCGAACGGACCGCGCAACTGACCCCGCCGGTCGTGTCCTACGCGGCGGCCTCGCGCTGAGGCAGATCTCACAGCGTTCCGTCCGGGCGCTGCCCGATCGGTGCACCGGGCGCCGGCGCCCGGCCCGGGTCGAGACGCAAGGGATGGCCGCCCGAAAGCCGGACCCGCGTCGGCTCCGTGCCGGTTTTCGTGTCTCCCTCCCCCGACGCCGATCCGGCCCCGGAGCTTAGTCCATAAGCGAATTCAAAATAGGAAAATAAACTGTACATTCCCGCTTTGTTCCGGTAAATGATCCTCATCGAAGGCGATTCGGATCGATGCCATGGCCAGACAACCGAGGATCGGTGAAGAGGTCCGGCAACTGAAGGGGCTTCTGGCCGGGCTCTCCCTCGACACGAAGTTGCTCCGCCTGGAGCAGGCACTCCGGCGAAAGGATTGGTCCGACCAGCCGCGCGCTCCTTTCGGTCAGCCTAACGGTGGGCAATGGATTGCCGGCGGCGGTGGGGATGGGAACGCCGTCGATCCGGACGTGCTGCGGCTGATCAAGCCGCAATGGGCACAGATGCCCGCAGCCGAGCCCACGCAGATTCGTGAGGAGACCCGTCTCGACGACGGCACCCGCATCCTCTCGATCCGCATCCGCGCCGGCCGGCGCGACTTCGACGAGCAGCACGCGGTCACCGCGCCGGACGGCGAGAGCCGGGTCTTCGAGACCCTCGGCGCGACGCAGACGATCCGCGACGGCGTCTCCGGCGAGATCCTGGGGCGCAGCACCTTCACGGCGAACGGCGCCGAGCCGGACGCGACGGTGCAGCCCGCCTTCCTGCAGGCGGTTCCGCTCGCCCTGGCGGCCGTTCGGGTCCTACGGACGCTCGAGCTCGCCGGCACGCTCTTCGCGACGCTTTCGGCGCAGCGGGGTCGCTACGGCACCGTCCTCGGCACCACGGCGCACGAGTTCCGTGGCGCCGAGGACTTCGAGCACATGCCGGCGATCTGGGTCGGTCAGCTCGACCAGGCATCCCTCGACGCCGCCTGCCCGAAGACCGGTGAGATCCAGACCCAGCTCGACGCGGTCGCCACGGCGGTTCGACAAAGTGGCGCGTATCGAACGCCGCAAGCCGTCGGCACCGCGATCCACGTGCTGATGGATCGTTGGGCAAAAGCCCAGAACATCGCCGATTTCAAATCGGAGCTGTCGATTCTCAAGACTGGAGGCGAAGGCTCGTATGGTCAGTCCGGCACGAGCCGCCTTGACCAGTTTCATAGCCCACAGCCGACCGTCGCCTGCGTCTACGACTACAAGACGGGGCTTCGCGGCCTCGGTTGGTCCGATTCGGTGCGTTACGCGACCAGAGCCAAGATGCTGTTCCCCAAAACGCAGCGGATCATCGTCATACAGATGCGGGAGTCGCGATGACCACCAAGAAGCAGTTGGCTCGACTTTTTCGAGACGTGCTGAAGCACAATCCGGATTGGGTCCAAGTGAATCCGTATGCGATCTGGATCCGCCCGATCCGCCATTGCATCGCGCAGATCTACATCTATCGCGGCAGGTCTGCCGATGTATTTTGGCCCAGGTTCAGTATCGCGCCCTTGTACTGGAGTGGCGCGAACTGGGATTGGAATGTCGGCAGTTTTTCCGAGGGGTTCCGACGCGAGCCCCTACCTGCCCCCTTCACGCGGGACTACTTCCTCCAGCCCGATTACGAGCGCAGGCCGGAATTTCCCCAGCTTGCCGCCTGGGCGGCCACGGTCGGGGACTTCGCGTGGGCAGATCCCGAAATCGGCCGCATCTTCACGCGCGCGGTCGAGGAGCAGGTCCTGCCGCTGCTGCGCCCGATGGCCCTCGACCACCACGCCTACCTGGACTTCTACCGCAGCCACATCGTCCCGAGCCGCGGCCTTTACGACCAGCAGCGCATGGCGATCGCGCTCGCGGAGGGCGCGCTGGATGAGGCGCGCGAGTTCCTGGGCCAGATCTGGCGGTGGTACGAGAGCGACACCTACGGCGATTACGAGCCGCCCGAGATCCTCGACTATCCCAAGCGCGGCGCGCGCACGCAGCGCGCCATCGAGGCATGGGAGAAGGCCGGCCGCTGCACCGACTACCGGCGCTGCCGCCGCCGCATCCTCGAGATCGTCGAACCGCTCCGCACCGGCGACCGCGCGGCCATCGCGGCGATCCTTCACCGCTGGGAGGCCAAGGCGGCGCGCTTCCACCAGGCCGAGCGCTGGTGGGAGCCGACGCCGTTTCCCATCGAGGAGGGGCTGGCCTGAGCGACCGTCGATCCGACCTCATGGAGGCCCTTCCATGGTCCAGGATCGCTCCTCGAGCGATTCCCGGGTCGTCCGGCTGCTTCGGGTCGAGGCGACGCGCAGCCGGAAAACGCTTGAATTCTTCGCGTTCACCCGCTAGATCGTTCCTCATCAGTTCTGGTTGCAGTCGCGAGGCTGCGGTTCGGGAGTGGGCCCCACCGGGTCCGCTCTTTTTTATTGCCGCAAGCCCCTCTCCTGTCCTCCGGAGCGCCGCCCCATCAGCGAGCCCGATCCTGAGCGCAGTCATGTCAGAGCCGACCGCCGTCCCCTCGCCCGAGCCGTCGGCTGAGCCGACGGAGAAGCGTCTGGTCCGCGAGACCGGCGTCGCCGCGCGCGTGGCGCAGGTGATCGAGGGTCCGATCGAGGGGCTCGGCTTCCGCCTCGTGCGGGTAAAGGTGTCGAGCGCGAACGGCTGCACCGTGCAGATCATGGCCGAGCGGCCGGACGGCTCGATGTCCATCGACGAGTGCGAGACCGTGAGCCGCGCGATCTCGCCGATCCTCGACCTCGATGACCCGGTCGGCATCGCCTACTATCTCGAGATCTCCTCGCCCGGCATCGACCGTCCGCTGGTCCGGGTCTCCGACTTCGCCCGCTGGGCCGGCTACGAGGCCAAGATCGAGCTCGCCGTGCCGCTCGGCGGCCGCAAGCGCTTCCGCGGGATCATCGGCGAGCCGGACGCGGCGGCGCTCACCGTCCCGGTCGACCTGCCCGACGTCAAGGAAGGCCTGCCGAGCCGGGTCTCGCTGCCGCTGCGCGACCTCGCCGATGCGCATCTGGTGCTCACGGACGAACTCGTGCGCGAGTCGCTGCGGCGCGGCGGAGGCCCAGTGCAGGACCTCGACGAGGCGCTCGACGACGACGAGGCGGAAGATGCCCCGGCCCTTCCGCCGGCGCCGTTCCCGAAGCGGCAGAAGGCTTCCGGCAAGCCCAAGGCGGCCAAGCCGAAGCCCGCTTCGGACGCGCCCAAGAAGCCCGTGACCACCAAGGCGGCCCGCCTCAAGGACCGCGACTCGCTTCACTAGAGCATCGCCGCCCGCCCCGCTTGCAAAGCGGCGACCGGGGCGGCACCCCAAGAGAAGGACCGACACAGATGGCCGTCGTCAGCGCCAACCGGCTCGAACTCCTGCAGATCGCCGACGCGGTCGCCCGCGAGAAGGTGATCGATCGCTCCATCGTGATCGACGCGATGGAGGAGGCGATCGCCAAGGCGGCCCGCTCGCGCTACGGCGCCGAGACCGACGTGCACGCCGAGATCGACAACAAGACCGGGGCGCTGCGGCTCTCCCGCCACCTCCTCGTGGTCGACCTCGTCGAGAACGACGCCCGCGAGATCACCCTCGACCAGGCCCGGCGCTACAATCCCGGCGCGCTCGTCGGCGACGTGATCTCCGACACCCTGCCGCCGTTCGATTTCGGCCGCGTGGCGGCCCAGTCGGCCAAGCAGGTCATCGTCCAGAAGGTGCGCGACGCCGAGCGCGACCGCCAGTTCGACGAGTACAAGGACCGCATCGGCGAGATCGTGAACGGCCTCGTCAAGCGCGTCGAGTACGGCAACGTCATCGTCGACCTCGGCCGCGGCGAGGGCATCGTCCGGCGCGACGAGATGATCCCGCGCGAGACCTTCCGCCCCGGCGACCGCATCCGCTCGTACCTGTTCGACGTGCGCCGCGAGGTGCGCGGGCCGCAGATCTTCCTGTCGCGCTCGCATCCGCAGTTCATGGCGAAGCTCTTCGGCCAGGAAGTGCCGGAGATCTACGATGGCATCGTCGAGGTGAAGGCGGTCGCCCGCGATCCGGGCTCGCGCGCCAAGATCGCGGTGATCTCGCGCGACGGCTCGATCGATCCGGTCGGCGCCTGCGTCGGCATGCGCGGCTCGCGCGTCCAGGCGGTGGTCGGCGAGCTCCAGGGCGAGAAGATCGACATCATCCCGTGGTCGGAGGACCAGGCGACCTTCATCGTCAACGCGCTGCAGCCGGCCGAGGTCGTCAAGGTGGTGCTCGACGAGGAGGCCGACCGCATCGAGGTGGTGGTGCCCGACGACCAGCTCTCGCTCGCCATCGGCCGCCGCGGCCAGAACGTGCGCCTGGCCTCGCAGCTCACCGGCTGGGACATCGACATCCTGACCGAGGCCGAGGAGAGCGAGCGCCGCCAGAAGGAGTTCGCCGAGCGCACCACCGTGTTCATGGGCGCGCTCGACGTCGACGAGACCGTCGGCCAGCTGCTCGCGGCGGAAGGCTTCCGCAACGTCGAGGAGATCGCCTACGTCGACATCCAGGAGCTGTCCTCGATCCAGGGCCTCGACGAGGAGACCGGCGCCGAGATCCAGGCCCGCGCCCAGGATCACCTCGCCCGGATCGAGCAGGAGCACGACGACCGCCGCACCGAGCTCGGCGTGCAGGACGAGCTGCGCGAGATCGACGGCCTGACCACGCCGATGCTGGTCTCGCTCGGCGAGAACGACGTGAAGACGATCGAGGATCTGGCCGGCTGCGCCACCGACGACCTCGTCGGCTACACCGAGGGCCGCGGGCCGGAGGCCAAGCGCCACGCCGGCTACCTCGACGGCTTCGAGGTCTCGCGCGCCGAGGCCGAGGCCATGATCATGGCCGCCCGCCTCCGCGCCGGCTGGATCGAGGCGCTGCCCGAGCCCGAGGCGACCGAGGACGCGGCGGAGCCCGCCGAGGCCGAGGCCAACTGACGACGCGAGGTCGGGCGATGATTCAGGCCGCTCAGCCGCCGGCTGACGAGGGCATCGAGGACGTCGTCCTCGATGCCGGGCCGAATCGTGGCCGACAGGGCGCGCTGCGCACCTGCATCGTCACGCGCACTGCGCAGGCGCCCGACGCGATGATCCGCTTCGTCCTCGGGCCGGACGGCGTCGTCGTGCCGGACCTGCGCGCCCGGCTTCCCGGCCGCGGCGCCTGGGTCAGCGCGCGCCGCGAGGACGTCGCGACGGCCGTGAGGAAGCGGGCGTTCAACCGGGCGTTCAAGACGCAAGGCGCGACAGCCTCCGCCGACCTGCCCGACCGGATCGCCGAGGGGTTGCGGGCCGACCTGCGGCAGGCGATCGCGCTGGCCAACAAGGCCGGCTGCATCGTGACCGGCTTCACCAAGGTCGAGGCGGCGATCGGCGCGCAGCCGCGCGTCGCTGCCGTGATCCATGCGTCGGACGCCGCGCCCGACGGTCGCCGTAAGATCGCGGCGGCATTGCACCGGCGGCACGGCGATGCCATATCCCGCATACCGATCGTTGACGACTTGTCCGAAGACGAATTGGACATGGCCTTGGGTCGGGATCATGTGATACACGCTGCGCTCGTCGCAGGAGTCGGGGCCGCCGGCTGCCTGGCGCGTTGGCGTCGGCTACGCTCCTTCGAGGGCGTCGCCGCGGCGATCGAGGAGCGCGGATCCGCCGGATACGGCGGGGATGCTCCCCCTCTGCAAGACGATGCCGTGACGGATCAGGCCGGCGCTCCGCGGGTTGCCGGTTCACGCGACGATGGAAACCCTCAGGGTTCAGGCTGAATGAGCGATACGAATAATCCGGGCGACAAGACTCTGAGCAAGACTCCTGCGAAGCCGCTTTCCTTGAAGCGTCCGATCGAACAGGGGACCGTGCGCCAGAGCTTCTCCCACGGCCGCTCCAAGCAGGTCGTGGTCGAGACGGTGAAGCGCCGCGTGATCGGCGCGGCGCCGGCGCCCGTCGCCCCCATCGCGGCCCCGACACGGGTCGCCCCGCCTCCGCCGCCGGTCGCCCCGCGCCCGGCGCAGCGGTCCGCGTCTGGCGTCGTGCTGCGCACGCTGAGCGAGCAGGAAAGCTCGGCGCGCGCCGCAGCGCTCGCCGACGCGCAGCGCCGCGAGCAGGAAGCCCGCCGCCAGGCCGAGGCCGCCGCCGAGGCGCAGCGCGCCCAGGCCGCAGCCGAGGAGCGCGAGCGCGAGGCTGCCGCCGCCAAGCGCGCCGAGGAGGCGCGTCGCCAGGAGGAGGAGAAGCAGCGCGCCGCCGAAGCCGCTGCCGCCGCCGCCGAGGCACGTGCCGCCGCCGAGGCGGCGCCGGCCAAGGCGCCCGAGCCTGCCGCCGCGCCGGCGCAAGCTTCCGATCAGGTCGCCGCGCCCGCGGCCGCTCCGGTCGCCGCCGCGCCCGCGGCCGCCAAGCCCGCACCGGCTCCGCGTCCGGCCGCGGCCGCGACGCCTGCCGCTCCGCAGGCGGCGCGTCCCGCCACCGGGGCTGCGCGTCCTGCGCCGGCCGCCGCACGGCCGCCGCTGACCGCGCGTCCGACCCCGGCCGAGCCGCGCAAGACCATCACCGCGGACGTGCGCAAGCCGCAGAACCTGAACTTCATGGCGCGCCCCGCCCCGGCGCCCGAGCCCGAGAAGAGCGCGAGCCCGACCACCGCGGCACGGCCCGCGGGGACCGCTGCGCGTCCGGCCGGCCGCCCGGCGGCGAACGAGGACGAGAGCGAGACCAAGCGCGTCATCCGCCGTCCCGGCATGCCGCTGAAGATCATCACGCCGCCGAAGACGCCCAAGCAGCCCGGCGGCGACCGCAACCGCGGCCGCCTGACCATCGCGACCGCGACGTCCGGCGAGGACGAGCGCACCCGCTCGATCGCCTCCTTCCGCCGTCGCCAGCAGCGCATGAGCGGAAGCCGGCAGGTCGAGCAGAAGGAGAAGCTGTCGCGTGAGGTGACGATCCCGGAGACGATCACGATCCAGGAGCTCGCCAACCGCATGTCGGAGCGGGCGGTCGACGTGATCCGCCTGCTGATGAAGCAGGGCGAGATCCACAAGATCACCGACGTGATCGATTCGGATTCGGCGCAGCTCATCGCCGAGGAGATGGGCCACACCGTGCGCCGCGTCGCCGAGTCGGACGTGGAAGAGGGCCTGACCTCCGACGAGCCGGATCTCGACGAGGATCTCGATCCCCGTCCCCCGGTCGTCACGATCATGGGCCACGTCGACCACGGCAAGACGTCGCTCCTCGACGCGATCCGCAAGGAGAACGTGGTCGAGGGCGAGGCCGGCGGCATCACCCAGCACATCGGCGCCTACCAGGTCGCGTCGCCGTCGGGCGACATGATCACCTTCATCGACACCCCCGGCCACGCGGCCTTCACCTCCATGCGCGCCCGCGGCGCCAAGGTGACGGACATCGTCGTGCTCGTGGTGGCGGCCGACGACGGCGTGATGCCCCAGACGATCGAGGCGATCCAGCACGCCAAGGCGGCGGGCGTTCCGCTGATCCTGGCGATCAACAAGATCGACAAGCCCGAGGCGAACCCGCAGCGGGTCCGCACCGAGCTGCTCCAGCACGACATCCAGGTCGAGTCGATGGGCGGCGAGACGCTGGAGTTCGAGGTTTCGGCCAAGACCGGCGACGGCCTGCCCGACCTGCTCGAGGGCCTGCAGCTGCAGGCCGAGATCATGAACCTGCGCGCCAACGAGAAGCGCGACGGCGAGGGCACGGTCATCGAGGCCAAGCTCGATCGCGGCCGCGGCCCCGTCGCGACCGTGCTGGTGCAGCGCGGCACCCTGTTCACCGGCGACATCGTCGTCGCCGGCGCCGAATGGGGCCGCGTCCGCGCGCTCATCGACGACCAGGGCGAGAACATCCAGTACGCGGGACCGTCGGTCCCGGTGGAGGTCCTCGGCTTCAACGGCACGCCGGATGCCGGCGACCGCGTGATCGTGGTGCCGAGCGAGGCCCGCGCCCGCGAGGTCACGGAGTATCGTGCCCGGACGAAGCGCGAGCGCCAGAACGCC
>NZ_JAKSYF010000146.1:0-3416 GCF_022829745.1 Methylobacterium sp. E-016 | reverse complement strand
TGCGCCAAGCTCGACGTCTCGTTCTTCCGATACCTCGGCGATCGCCTCGGCATCCCAGACAGCGCAACCGTCCCGCCCCTGCCGGACCTTGTCAGAAACGCCGCAACAGCATGACCGCCCGGTGATCTGCCCCGGTTACGTCTGGAGGCTGTTATGGACCGTCATTCGGAAATACCAGATGAAGGGGCATGACCTCTTCACGCAGATCCTACCCATCCGATGTCTCCGATGACGAATGGGCGCTGGTCGTCTCGTACCGACGCTGTTGCGTGAGGATGCGGGGCAAGGCGAGCACGGCTTGCGCGAGGTGTTCGACGGCCTGCGCCACGTGATGAAGACAAGGGGCACCGTGGCGGTGGATGCCCCACGATCTGCCACTTTGGTAAGCCGTCTACGAGCAAGCGCGGCGCTGGCTGGCGGCCGGCTGCTTCGAGCAACTCGCCGACGAATCCCGTACGCTGCCGCGCCTCGTCACCGGCCCCAATTCAGAACCAAGTGCCGCCATTCTCGACGGCCGGACCCTGCGCTCGATGCTCGAGAGTGGCGCGCGGGCCGGCTACGATGAAGCCAAGCGCAAGAAAAGCTCCAGATCCGCTTGGCCGTCGAGACGCTTGGCCACCTTCTGGCCCTGCGCGTCACGCCCGCCGACGCCGACGACTGCGCCCCGGTCGGGCGGCTGGCGGAGGCCATGCAAGCCACCAAGCTCCAGAGCTGAGACAACATGAAGGATTGACGGTCTTCGTCAGCGTTTTCTCTGAGCGAACCATTTTCTCGCGTCGGGACGAAGTCTCGTTGCACGAGTCGATGACGCATGCATCGAACGAGCCTAATTTGCCCTATACCTGGGACGTCAACTTCCCGATCTGCGTCCCGTTCGGCCGAGCGGCAGCCGTGGGTGCAAATTCGCTTCCGCATGGCTTAAAGCCATACCTTGAGGAAGATGGACATTCAGGGGACAGGCCAAATTTCGAATCTTATCCAGGAAGCGAGCTTCACCCGCGGGTCGCCGTTCTCCGACAGATGCAAGTATGGTTCAATCAGATCGTAAACCCTGGATGCTTCATTCGAGCCTTTCCTGCATTGATGGCGTCGGGTGATTGACGAAGCTGCCCCCCTATGAAAGGGCAAATCCGAGATCTCCATGCGGCGTTAGTTCACTGCGAAGATGCCTTAAACTGTTTACGCCGCTCTGAAGATTGCGTTATACCTCAACGGGAAAATTGAAGGCATCCCACAAAGAGCGCTCCGATTGCGGATCTGGAAATCCACCAACGAGCCAAGCAATCTACAAATAGCCTGTTTGCTTTGGTTGTAAATACTGTATTGGGCGCGTATTTGAACGCATTCTAGCACATCAAAAGATTCGACACAGTTCCAGCGTCAGCTAAAAATAATTTTACCAAAACTATTGAGCTGAAAATTGGGCTTCAGGAGTGCGACTTATTATCAAGGATCTATTAAGCTGTCAACCGCTGTAGCAGTTTAGTCGATCGCATGTAAATCGATAAATGAGGTGCGATATGTACCATAGAGTCTATAATAAAAAACCTGACATTTTTGTTGTAAAATCAACCGTGACTGAAGATCTGTTCGACGAGTTCGCAATGGCGTGCGGGGCGACCTATCAGGCAACCATTCGGCACGCACAAGTCACGGCAGCATTGGAGCAGGGAGTTTTTCGTATTCAAAGATTTGATATTTGGACCAACGATGAATCAGGAACGAAAAAGAAAATCGGCCAATTTTTGATCACAAAAGGTTTTAGGAACCTAAAGTTTCACCCGGGAATTTGTCTCCTTCAAGGGCATGAGCATCTTTGGAGTGAGGCTATGAGAATGGCTCTTGAAGCTCTGGGTGACGGACGATACGTTTATGGGTCACGTTTCAATCTAGAAGATCCGCGCGAAGGCGAGATTGAGTGTATTCGAGGAGCTTATATTATCGAAGTCCATGACCATGTCGTCGAAGCGGTGGATTTTTCTCAATGGCCGACATGGAATCATTATGTAAAAAACGTTAGCAACAACATCCGAAGGAACATTAAATATTTTGCAGAAAATACTCAAAATTATGATATAGAAATAAAGACTGGTATACAATTCATACACCATATTCCGTCTCTGATTCTCAGTCGATACAAGATGTATCGAAGAAAGGCGGTCAAGTGCAGTCCTTATGGGATGGTAAGGATGTACCTTACTCGATTGCTGAGTTCTGGAAGCAATTCGTATAGCGCTAGATTGCAAATCAATAAATCGAATAAGGCGACCTTTAGCGGGATCCAGTTCGGTGCTTTGGATTTCTACATGGACGGCGCTTCGGATGATAACGTCAGGGGCTGCGGATCATTTCTCGTTCTCGAAATGCTTGCGAGACTTTTCAACCGATCGCCCAATGGAAAATTCGTGCTTGGAAGTGATCCCAACCCAATTCGGGATCGAGAATCGAAATAAACAACGCGACATCGTTATCGCCAAGACTTAAGGATATCATACTTTCCGACCAGCACAGTTGATTTTTATTACAAATCTCCAATAGACTGAGATCGTTCCTAGTTAAAAATTATTAACAATCAAACACCTTTTAACAAAACTATCTGTGAAATTATTGATTCGATACTTAAGGTCAAGTCAGTGCTTTCAACGATATTATTTATCTTTCAGATGGAGTAGAAATATAATACGGCGTGTTCGATCTTGGGATATAGAAATATGCCCATCGATAACCGGTTTTATTTGTCGTTGCCTGCTGGAGCTGAGATCTACGCCCCGTCGGTTGGCGGCGGGTTTTTGGGTAAGGCGTTGATGGGCTGAGGAGCGTTTCCGATGCCGTCATCCCTGTTGATCAATCTGCGCGAGCGGGTTGTTGAGACCCTGACGGGGAGGCGCGACCTGCCATGGCTCCGCCGCCCGCTTCGAAGTCAGCGTGTCGCGTGCCAGCCGCTGGGCGAAGCGCGTGCGGGAGGAGGGACAGATCGCATCGTGGGCGCAGCGCAGCGATCGGCGCTCGCAGGCCATCGAGGTCCAAGCCGATCCGATCCAAGCAACTTACGAAGCGCATCCTGCGATCTGTCTGGACGAACTGCGCGATGCCCGGGCCGTGCAGGGCGTGGCAACCAGCACAGGCGCGCTGGCTCGAATCTTCGCCAGGCAAGGCATCACCCGTAAAAGGCGGCGCTGCGCGCGGCTGAACAGTCGCGGGCGGACGTGACGGCTGCCCGTACCGTCCAAAATCCCTGAACCGCCATCCGGCGAGCATCCGCCCGCTTCACACCGCTAGTGGTTGAGCCCTGACGGTTGAGTCCGTGTGGGGTTTCGGTTTGCGCCCCATCCTGCGAGTCTGGCGGGATGCGCAGTGGCATCTCTTTCACGCTCTCCACCTCGGATCGCCTTCGGCTCGAAGCACTCGTCGCGGAT
>NZ_JAKSYF010000143.1:0-14991 GCF_022829745.1 Methylobacterium sp. E-016 | reverse complement strand
ATCCGCGACGAGTGCTTCGAGCCGAAGGCGATCCGAGGTGGAGAGCGTGAAAGAGATGCCACTGCGCATCCCGCCAGACTCGCAGGATGGGGCGCAAACCGAAACCCCACACGGACTCAACCGTCAGGGCTCAACCACTAGGATCTGCGCCGGGCGGCGGGCCGCCCGGATCGATCGAGATCGACCGGAAGGGTGGGAGCGGAAGCGCTTCCGCCCTTCCTCGCGTTTCCGGCCGGCGGTCCATTCGCCGGGGCCGGCGGTTCCGTTCGTCACGAAAATCCTCTAGGGCGTTGCGGGCATGAACCGCACCGCGCTCTATGCCGGGTCCTTCGATCCGGTGACCAACGGCCATCTCGACGTCGTCCGCCAAGCCTGTCGGCTGGTGCCGCGCCTCGTGATCGCGATCGGTGTCCATCCCGGCAAGGCCCCGCTCTTCTCTGCCGAGGCGCGGGCCGAGCTGCTCGCCGAGACCTGCGCGCCGCTCGCCGCCGCCGAGGGGACGGAGCTGGAGATCGCGACCTTCGACGACCTCGCCGTGACGGCGGCGCGCCGCTGCGGCGCCAGCCTGTTCATCCGCGGCCTGCGCGACGGCACCGATCTCGACTATGAGATGCAGCTTGCCGGCATGAACGGCGCGATGGCGCCCGAAGTCCAGACCGTGTTCCTGCCGGCCTCGATCCAGGTCCGCCCGATCACCGCGACGCTCGTCCGGCAGATCGCCGCGATGGGCGGCAACGTCTCGCCCTTCGTGCCGGCCCAAGTGGCCGAACGCCTCGCGGCCCGCTTCGCGAGCCGCAGCTGAGCCCCCAACGCTTCTCAAGGAGACGATCCCCATGAACCGCCGCAACGCCGTTTTCGCGCTCGCGCTCTCCCTTACGCTCGGGGCCTCCGCCGCCCGCGCCGCCGACGCCAACACCGTCTACCTCGACACCAAGGACGGCCGCGTCACGATCGAGCTGCGCCCGGACATCGCGCCCAAGCACGTCAAGCAGCTCAAGACTCTGATCGCCCAGGGCTTCTACAACGGCCTGAAGTTCCACCGGGTGATGGACGGCTTCATGGCCCAGACCGGCGACCCGAAGGGCAACGGCACCGGCGGCTCGAGCCTGCCCGACATCCCGGCCGAGTTCTCCTCGGCGCAGTTCCGCCGCGGCACCGTCGGCATGGCGCGCTCGTCGGATCCGAACTCGGCCAACTCGCAGTTCTTCATCTGTCTCGGCGATGCCTCCTTCCTGAACGGCCAGTACACCGTGGTCGGCCTCGTCTCCGACGGCATGGATGCCGTCGACAAGATCAAGAAGGCGGCGCCCGGCGCTGCCGGCGGCGCGGTCCAGAACCCGGACAAGATCGTCAAGATGCAGCTGGCCGAGAAGGCCAAGTAAGCGGCGATGCGGGGCCTGCGCCGCGCGTCCGCGACCCTCCTCGTCGCCCTCGTGCCCGCCGCCGCGGGCGCCCAGCCGTTCTACGGCTACGCGTTCGACGGCGAAGGCCCCGGCTATCCGCTGAGCCTGCCGCAGACGTTGCGGGCGACGATCGTCGTCCCACTCGCGGTGAAGCCGGTTCCGCGCCCGAACACCCTGGCCGAGCTCTATCCCGCCCTCGCGGCGTGCTGGCGCCCGCCCGCCATCCTCGAGGATGCGTCGAACGTCGAGATCACCGCGCGGCTGTCGCTCCGGCGCGACGGAAGCTTGCTCGGGCCGCCGCGGATCACGTATGCGAGGGGCGTCGGTCCGAAGACGCGCCCGACCCTGGTGCATGCGACGATCGACGGATTGAACCGTTGCCTGCCGGCCCAGATCACGCCCGGCCTCGGCCGAGCGATCGCCGGGCGTCCCGTCGCCCTACGTTTCGTCTACCGGAAGGTCACCGCGAACCGACCCGGATGACGGCCACCGATCACCCCGCCGCGCCGCAGCCAGGCGCAGCGCCCCCGCCCTGAACAACCTGGAGACCGACATGGCCGACACCGAAAACCTCGTCCTCGAGACCACCAAGGGCCGCGTCGTCGTCGCGCTGCGCTCCGACCTCGCGCCGAACCACGTCGAGCGCATCAAGACGCTTGCCGGCCAGGGCTTCTACGACGGCGTGCCGTTCCACCGCGTCATCGACGGCTTCATGGCGCAGACCGGCGATCCCACCGGCACCGGCTCGGGCGGCTCCGACCTTCCCGACCTGAACGCCGAGTTCAACGCCGAGCCGCACACCCGCGGCACCTGCTCGATGGCGCGCACCAACTTCCCGCACTCGGCGAACTCGCAGTTCTTCATCTGCTTCGACGACGCCCGCTTCCTGGACAAGCAGTACACCGTCTGGGGCAAGGTCGTCGAAGGCATGGACGTGGTCGACACGATCAACAAGGGCGAGCCGCCGCGCTCGCCCGACAAGATCGTCAAGGCGAGCATCGCCGCCGCCTGAACCCGGACCCACCCGTCGCCCCCGAGAACCGGGCGACGGGCGGTGCCCCACGCCCCAAGTTTTCTGCACGCGATACCCGTTTCAGTCGTCGATCCCTCGCCCGCGGCGGAGGCGATGCATGCCTCCATCGAGCAGACGATCGTCGAGCGCGAACTGCCGACGGCAGCCGTATCGGATCGAGGATCGAAAGATCGGGAGGCGCCGACGCCCTACCCGCACCCCCTCCCCGAATGCCGGATCATGCAATTCGGCTGAGCCATTCGCGACGGTGCTATGCCAGGATCGAGCCGTCCGCTTGCAGCGTCATGGCCCCGCCGGCGGTTGCTCGATCGGCGATCGCCCGATCCCGCTCGTCATCGGGCTCGACACGGTGGCCGGACTCGTCACGAACCCGTCTGCGCCCCGAAGGCGGTCGCATCGCTCGCCGTAGCGATGCTTGGGCGGGACCGCTCGCTCGGCGTCGTCCGGGTCGCTGGCGCGCACCCAGAACGCGCGGCGAATTTAACCCATGTTGGTGTCGGTCTTGCGCCGGCAACTTAGCGTGACGGTTGCGCTCGCCCGTCATTCGAACACGTCACGGTTGGCGCGTTGATCTCTTCCGCCGCGGAGCCATCGTGCCGAGGCCGGCGCTCGCGGGTGCGGACGCGGATCGACACGATGTCGTCCATGGCCATGCGCGAGCAAGAACACACCGGATGGCCGAGAAGCGGGATACGGGCGTGAGCGAGGCGATCCAGGACGAAACCTTGCAGGCGCCGGTCGCGATCGCCCGCAGCCGCAGGGCGTCCCCCGCAGGTCCGCGCTATCACGCGGTCATCACCGCCCGCGACGGCGCGAAGAGCCTTCACCCGTTGCCGGCATTCGGCGACGACGAAGCCATCGCGCAGGCGCTCGCGCTTGCCGAAGGCCGGGTGATCGAGGTCTGGGACGGCCCGCGCCTGATCGAGCGCTTCAACGCAGTCACCTGGTAGCGCCCGAACCGTAAATGGCAGGCGTCGCGACCGTCGGCATGATCTACAGAAGGGGTGGAGCGGGTACCGGGAATCGAACCCGGGTATTCAGCTTGGAAGGCTGACGCGCAAGGTTTCGCCCCCAGTCCCTGACATTCTCCACCGTTCGACAACCCATTGGAAAACAGGATAGAATTGACCGCTTACGCAGTCGGGGACCCTTGCCAAGGGTTTCCCGGACTGGCTGGTATCGGGCTGGTATCACGCCCCGGGGATCGGATGGCCAGCACGAACACATGGACGCGCGAACGCGCGAGGCTCACCGCACGTCACGTCGAGGCCGCCAGGAAGCTGCTCGCCTCGGGCCGGATCGAGGGCCGCGGCCATGAGTGGGCCGATGAGGGGGAGCGCGGCCTCGTGCTGCGCGTCGGCAAGGCCGGGGGGGCCTGGTACCTCAAGACCGAGACCCGCACCGTCCGCCTCGGTGACATGGACCTGCCCGTGGCGGCGGCCCGGGAGGCGGCCCAGCGCTCCCGCGTTGACCTGCGGGCGGGACGCGTTCCGTCGAAGGTCAACCTGAAGATCTGGAGCGAGGGCCATCGGCGCGGCATGGACCCGTCCGTCGCCCGGGATGCCGCGTTCGCGCAACTGCTCCCCGTCCCCTCGGCTGAGGAGCGGCGCCGGGACGGGCCGTGGCAGTGGGGCGACCTTGTCGACCTGTTCCTGGAGAGGAAGCTGCCGACCTTGCGGCCGCGATGGGCCGGCCAGTTCGAGAAGCACCTGCGCCGGGCGGCCGAGGGCGACCTCGCCTCCGTCCCGGTCGCCGACTTGACCCAGGAGGATCTCCTGCGCGTGCGCAATCGCGTGGCGCAAGAGCGGACCACGAGCGCGGCCGCCGACACCGTCGAGGCGATCAAGGCGGCCTTGGATTGGGCCAAGCGGAACGAACCGATCCTGTCCGGGCTATCCTCGACGCCCTATCCCTGGTGGCGGGACGGGCTGAACGTGGAGTGGGCCTCGGTCCCAAGGGAACACACGCCGACGCTGGAGGAGCTCGCCCGCACCCTGCTGATCGCCGAACGCCACCGGTCACTCGGCGGGACGGCGAAGGAAACCTCGAACGGTGCCCTCGCGGCCCTGTTTGGAATCGTGCTCACCGGCCAGAGGGCGGGCGCCCTGACGGGGACGCGGCGGGCGACGACCCGGGCATGGCCGGAGCGGCCGGGCTGGCAAATTTGGACCTGGACCGAGGGCGAGATGAAGGGCGGCAAATCGGCCCGGCCGCACGCCATCCCGGTCCCGCCCGAGGCCCTGGAGGTTCTCGCCAGATTCCCGGTGGACCGGGCGTCGCCGTTCCTGTTCCCGTCCCGCATCGAGGGCAAGAGCGTCACGCCGACCGTGATCACGCAGCTTTTCGGGAGGCTTCAGGGCGACCCCAAGGGCGGCCGCGCCGGCAAAGTCACCGGTCGTCCGGAGGCCGACCTGTTCGCCGCCAATGGCATCAGGCCGTGGACGCCGCACGACGTCCGGCGAACCTTGGGCACGTTCCTCGACCTAGAGAAGTTGGGCGGCGCGGGCAGCGCGATCCTCGCCCACAAGGCATCGGCATCAAGGACCGGGGCAGACGCGGAGCGCGAGCTCGCATCCGCAATCACGCTGCGCCACTACATTCACAGCCAACGCCTCGACCTAAAAGCCGAGGGGATGACGCTGTGGGTCCGTGCGGTCCTGGAGGCCTACGAGGCGGAGCTGGCGCGCCTCGGGGCCTGATCCCGCCTTTCCCGGCCGAGAGCCCGCGCCACGTCCGCCGGGCGCTCGGCCCGCACGAATCCGGGCTTGCAGCGGCCGCGTCCGGAGGCCTCCGCCAGGTCCTCGGCGAAGGCGCGCATCAACGCGTCCCGCTCCTCGCCGGCCGCCGCGTCCCGCAGATCCTCGTAGCTCAGCATTGACCCCTCCATCCTTGAGAACAGATAGGGAACATACGGAACGGTTCAACGGGGGCAAGGACGGGATGCGCGAACCTCGCACCCTCCGGGATTTCCCCTACCGGCGCGTGCGCGTCGCGTGCTCATGGTGCCCTCACCGGCGGGGGGATTACTGCGTCGAGCGGATGCAGGCCCGCCTCGGGCCCGGGGCCAGCCTCGATGCCGCGATCCGGCTCATCACCGCCGGATGCCCGAGGCCGAAGGCGTGGGGCCTGCGCGGGCCGAGCCAGTATCTCCCCTGGTGCAGGGCGTCGTTCGAGGACCTCCGGCACGGGCGGCCGCCGGACCGGTGAAACGCTAATCCGGCTTCCTTATGCGCATGGAGGTGACCTGCAAAACTTCCCCAAGGCCGGGCCATCGGTCGAGGAACTCCACGCTGTCCTGCCAGGCCCGTTAGGCCTTCCTTCACCATGCGATCACGACGAGCCCAGGGTCACCTTGACCGTGGGAATCCGGAGCTGCGATCGTGACGACTCACCCGGCCCTAGAGGCACCGATGAAACGAATACGCGCCACCCACCAAACCGAGATCCCCCCGGGGGCGTGACGCCGTGCGCGCGCAGCCCCCCTCCACGGAGGCTGCCATCATGAAGACCACTCGCCAGACGTTCTCGTCCCACCGCACCTGGTTCACGGCCGACACGCACTACGGCCACCGCGGCGTTCTCAAGATGGAGAACCGCCCCTGGGACGACATCGGCGCGCATGACGACGACCTCGTCTACGCCCACAACAGCGTCGTCCGTCCCGGCGACGAGGTCTTCCACCTGGGCGACTTCGCGATGAACGCCTCGGCCGAGCGGTGCCAGGAGATCTTCTCCCGCCTGAAGGGCAATTTCCATCTCGTGATTGGGAACCACGACAAGCCGCGGCATCTGGCGCTGGGCTGGGCGAGCCCGCCGGAGATGCTCCGGACCGTCCATGTCGATGGTACCCGCCTCGTCCTCTGCCACTACGCGATGCGGACCTGGTCCGGGGCATGGCGGGGGGCCCTCCACCTCTATGGGCATTCCCACGGCAAGCTCCCTGGGACGAGCAGGTCCTGCGACGTCGGCGTGGACGCCTGGGCCTACCGGCCGGTGAGCCTGCCGGAGATCCGGGAACGCCTCGCCGCCACGCCAACGGCGCCCGAGGAGCAGCGCATCGAGGCCGACGACGCCGCGGAATGAGAAAGGGCCCGGATCACTCCGGGCCCTTTCACTATGTGGTCTCGATGTCCCGGGCGATCTCCGAGGCGTCCGCGGCCCGCTCCCGGAGGAGCCGGGCGAGGAGCGGCCCAACCCAGGGCGGGATTTCGCGCTGACCTTGGGCCCACCGCGCCACCCGGCGGGGGTCCATCGTATCCCTGGGCCCGTCGGGGTGATGCTCGCCGAGGAGCCGCGCCAGGGCGTGTCGCCATTCCTCGTCCCCGAAAAGGGTCTCGCCAGCGCGGCGGAGGAGGTCGGGCGTCAGCATGGCGGGCTCTCAAAACTCGAAGGCAAGGACGGCGTGGCAGGCCTCGGCGTCGCCCTCGCCGAGCAAGGCCGCCTCGGCACGGTCCCGCTCCTCCTCGGCCCAGACCTCGACCATCGCCAGGGCGAGGCTGGCGGCGCGCCGGGCGGCGACACGGGCAGCCACGACGACGTCGGTGTCGGGTCCCGGGGCGAAGTCGAGGACGACCTGGGCGGCGACCTTGGCCTCGGCGACGGCGGCCTCGGCCTCGTAGCGGCGGCGGGTCAGGGCGGCGGTGGTGGTCATGGACATGGACGTGGTTTCCCTTCGTGCGGGCGGCGGAACCGGCCCGGCTTGGTTTCAGAACATCGAGGTTGAGGTCTCAAGGTCGATGGCGGCGTCATACTCGTCCTCGAAGGCCAACCTATCGAGATCGACCTGGTAGCCCGAGGTGACTTCCTTCGGGCGCGAGCGAGAGGAGATCGCCGGGGCCGTATAGGTGATCGCCAACTGGACCTTGCCCTCGGCGCCGGCGACGTCGGTGGCCCAGCGCTCCCAGACGTGGCGGGCCTCCTCCAGGGTGTGCGCGGTGACGATGAGATCGAGGTCCGGAGCGATCGGCTCCCACTGCGAATCGACGACACGGCAGGTCAGGAGGCGGGCCTCGGCGCGGCGGCGGTAGAGGGCGTCCGCGAGGTCCTCGCGCTCACGGCGCGTGAGGGGGCGGGCGGGCTTAGAGAAGCGGGCGGTGAACTTGGTCATGGCGGAGGTTTCCCTGAGGCTGAGCGGCGGAACCGGCTCGAAGGCAAGGATACCCCCCGGCCCGAATGCCACAATGGCTCGGGCCGGGGTTTCGTGATTTATTTTCGGGCCGGCGCTCTAGGCGATGGCCCTCAATAGCTGTCGCGCCCGGCGCCGCATGGCGTTCTTCAGGTGATGGGGCCCCAGGCCCGCGTCGGGCATAATGAGCTCGTGCGTTCGGCTCGAAGGCTGCTGGCCCTGGAACTCGAAGAGCTTCGGAAAGGTGACGTGGGTGCGGCAGAACGAGACTTCATCCGGTCCGTCTTCCGCAATGGCCTCCTGACGCGCGCAGTCCGCATCAGCCCCCTCGCCGAACCCGACGAGCATGGCATGGGCCAGGCTCGCCGTCGGCAGGTAGAAGCACGTCGTCAGATCGGACGGGGTGAAGCGCAACTGCTTCTCCTCCGCCATCTCCTTGCCCTTGATCCACTTGAGCGTCGAGAGATCCTCGAAATTCGTGTGGAAGCAGACGACGTAGTCGAAATCGTCGACCCGGTCCTGGATCCACTCCATCGACTCATCGACGGACATGCCGATCTGCATGTCCGTGTTGATGATCGCCGAATTCCGCAGGTGGATCGCGAACGGCTCGGTCAGCGCCACCATCGTCGCCGGGGAGATCACGAGGTGCCCCTCGGGGATCGTGACGGTCTGCATGCCCGGAGGCGTCTTCGTCTTCGCCATGTAGGCGTTCTCCTGTGGTGCGGCCCGTGGGCGGCATCAGCAAGAGGTACCCCAAGCTAATCGCAAGAAGCCAGCATGATGGCATGCTGTAGTTAATGGCATTCTGCCACCTAGTCGCCCTACCTGCAAGTAGAGGCCTCGAAAGTGGTTAACGAGATCTTGCCGAGATACCCTGGTGTCGCACGCATTCCATCAGCCTCGGGGCCTCGGCCTCGACGCTCTCCGCCAGGGCTCGGGCCTGCCCGATCAGGACCCCGCGCAGGGAGAGCCCCTCGGCCGGGGGCGGTCCGGCTTCCGGCAGGGGCGCCACGGCGTGGACCCCACGGCACGCCCCGAGGACGACCGGCGACAGGCGGCGGGGGAAGGCGACCACGGTCACGCGACGTCCTCGCTCGGGGCCTGGGCCAGGGCCATGGCGAGGCCGATGATGAAGTGCCGGCGCGCCCACGGCGTGAGGGGGCGCGAGGTGTTTCCGCCGGGGTACGCGCGGGCCCGCCAGGCGGCCCGCGCGTAGTCGAGGCTCCGGTGCCGGGAGACGATGGCGTGCGTCTCCCGGCATACGAGGGCGTACCCGCCTCCCGGGTTCCGCGGCATCAGGCGGCCGCCTCCAGGTCCGGCGGAGCGATGTGGTGCATCATCAGGTCGACGGCCTCGGGCCCGAGGACCTCCACCGCCTGGGCGAGCAGCCGGTTTGCCGCGATGACGTCCCGGACGGCCTGGGTCCTCAGATCGGAGACCTCGTCGGGGATGGCATCGAGGGGCTCGGCGAAGCTGTAGTCGATCTCTCGCTCCAAGGCGTCGCTCCCGGCCGAAACGGCGGACTGCGTCAGCGGCACGGATTCGACGAACGCCTGGATCGCCGCCTCGGCCTTCGGCGTCAGGGCGTAGAGCTCCGGGGGCTTGATCGGGCCGCCCTTCGGATCGGGCCACCGGAGCTCGGTACCGTGGGGGAGCTCATACGACCTGCCCGGCACCAGCGGCCTCTCCCCGATGGCGACCACGCCGGCGTCCATGGCGGCCTTGCCGAGCGGGGTGACCTTGCCGTCGGCGTGCACGAGCCCGCCATAGACGAGCAAGGCGTTCCCGGTAACGACCGTGGCGCCGAACGGCGTCGGGAAGCCGCCCACGCCCTTACAGGCGGGGCAATCCGGCGGGACCGTCGGCTGGTCGCAGCAGCACGCGCAATTTCGGAGCACGACGTGTCCCGAGTGCGGCACGATGGTGAACCCTGCCTTGTGAGACTGAAAACCATTTCTTTTGCCGCGCCGGCTCCATGGAACCAGAACCCTTTGCGAGGCCCACGCTCTCCAAAGGCGTAAGCCCTATCAAGGGCGGTCTCGATGACTTCGAGGGACGTCTGCTCTTCCGTGCGCACGAGGCGCTCCTTTCTGTGAGTGGGATGGCCAGGGATGCGCCCCTGCCGCCGGGCGCGCGACGGGGCGGCTTCAGGCGGAGGCGGATTCGGGGATCGCGACGGGCGTCGTCGCCTGCCCAAGGAAGGCATCGAGGGCGACGTCCGCCCCGGCCTCGCCGAGGTACGCCTTGAGGTCGTGGGCCTCGGCTCAGCGAAAGGGGGCGCTGTCCACGCTATCCCCGGCGGGATCGCCATCGTTCTCGCAGGCGCCGCGGTCGTAGCCGAGACGGTAGGCTGCCCGGAGAGCGGCCGTATCGAACGTCGGCGCCGGCGGCTCGGCGGCCAGTGCCTCGATCAGGGCCCTCGCCGCCTCGCGGGCCTCGACGATGGCGCGGTCGATTATGCGGGTGACGAGCACCTTCACGTCGGACGCTTCGAGCCGTTCGTCAGGAAGGTCACCGTCCTCGTCCGTCAGGACGACGGTGGCATCCAGCGCCTCGTCGTATCCGCCGGCCCGGATCTCCTGTCGGCCGAAGGCATTCCGCGGACGGTCCTCCTGCACCATGAGAGCTCTTGCGGTCACGCGGACCGTCGTGCGGTCGTCGATGGTATCGATGGTCGGCATGCCCACCCTGATGCCGGCAAGGGTCCAGTTCTCGCTCATTGGCCTGTCCACTGATGAAGGGGGCTGATGGGTGGCGCCCCTGTCCCCGGGCGCGGCGACGGGGATCTCAGGGTCGGTCGAGGGCGACCTTGACCAGGCGCATGCCTGCCTCGACGGCGGCCGCGCCTTCAGCCTTGAAAATGACCATCCGGAACGATCCGCCATCCTGCTCGGCATCGATGGCGACCACCCGCAGGCGGGACGATGCGACCGGCTTCGGGGCCTTGGCGATCTTCTTCATGGCCGCCTCGGGATAGACGGAAGGGGCGTGCGCAGTCCCGGGAGCGGAGGGCGGCCCTTCGGCGGGAGGGGCCACGGCTCGTCGCTGTCCAGCGCGGCGACGACAGCGGCATGATGCTCTGCCAGCGTCGACGGCCTCGTCGCCACGATGACATGCGGGGGCGCCGAGCGGGATTCTACGAGGGCCGCGTCGAGGCGCTGAACCGCCCAGCGCGCCGTTTCGAGCAAGACCATGTCTACGTGCCTGATCGCCTCGGCGACGGCGTCCCCGTCCTCGCCGCGGTGGCGGTCGCCGAGGCCGCGGTGGATGCCGGCGATGCCGTGCGCGAGCAGGCCCGCGTCGCCGCGGTTCAGGCCGCCGATAACGAGTGGCTGGCCAACGGGGCGCCGCGGGCAGCCGACATCGCCGCGCTGCAGGCCTGCCTCGTCGAGAAGAAGTGGGCCTGGAACAAGCGGAAGCGGGCGCTCGCCGAGAGCCTGATCGGGGACCGCCCGTCCGTCAGGGATGCCGGCATCGCCCGCGAGCTCGTCGCCGAGGTCGAGCTCCTCATCGAGCAGATCACCGCCCGGCTAGATGCGCTCACTCAATCCGAGTGGTGGGAGCGCGCTAGTATCCTGGAGATCCGCGTCGCCGTCCACGAGGCCTGCCGGTTCCTGAGTGATCAGGACCACGCGGCGCATCGGAACGGGATCGGGTGGTCCGCCGCCCACAGCCATGTCGGGCACGTCCTCGCCAGCCTGGAGGTCCTCGATCAGGCCCAGGCCGCTCATGCGCTGCAGGCTGTCTATCCCCACCGGCGCCAGCTTACCCCGGAGCTTCGGGCGCGCGTCTTCGAGATGGGGGCAGTCTGATGGCTCGCCGCGTAGACCCTCGGCAGATGAACCTGCTCGATCTGCTGGCCGCCCCGGCGGAAGCCGCCTGGTGGTACGACAGCTGGCAGGATGGCGACCCCATACCGGCGGGGTGGTACCCGCCGAAACCAGGCGCTGAAGTCCGGAAGCCTACCCGGGTCACGATCGTCCATGGTCGTGACGACGACCTGGCCGATGAGGTGATCCGTTTCCTGCGGGAGGGTTGGTTCGCCGGGCACCCATTCCCCATCGCCGGGGTGCATGAAACCGTCCGGCGCGACGGTGAAGTCCTCGCCGTCCTGGAGGCTTACGACGGCGGCATCGCCGAGGTCCGGCTTGAGGGAGAGCGGGGCGCCTGGAGGATGTGGTGGCAATACGTCCCGGGTGCGTCAGCCCGCGATTGCTATAGCGGCCTGGCCTTCGATGAGACCTCTCGGACGTGGCAGCACCTCCCGGCCATCACCTCGCTCGACTAGGCGACCGTCTCCGTACGTACGCCCTGGTGCCATGCGTCGGCGCCGGGACAATGGAAGGCGTCACCCCCAAGGAAGGATCACCCCACACCATGCGCAAGATAGCCCGTCTCATCGCTCTCATGATGGCCGCCATGGCCACCGTCCTTCAGGTCGTCCTCGAATCCGGAAAATGGGTCCTGAGGTCGGTCCGGTCGGCGTTCGCACCGCCCGTCGGCGCACATGCCGATGTCGAGGCCGCCCTCGATGACATCGCCGACACCGCCCAGCCCACCGGCCTGCCGCGGCCGGGCAAGGCCGACGTGGCCCCCGAGCACCGGCCGGGCCAGCTCGCCGTCGACTACGCGATGAGCCGCGTCGGCACGCACCCCGCACCGCGGATCAGGCATCTCGACGTGACCACGCAGGCCTGGCTGGCCGGTCTCTCAGATTCCGACTGCCACCGCCTCATCATGCACGGCCCGACCCGGGTCGAGGGCCACATGAGCGGCCTCATGCCGATCAACGCCTTCCCGATCTGCAAGGCGCCGCCCCCGTCGAACGCGTTTTCCATCGTCGACGGGCAGGTCCACTACAGGGGCCGGGTCGTCAGGGCCGAGCCCGAGCCGACCCCCGACGAGCACCAGACCTTGATCGACGAGGTTTTTGCCGAGCTCGTCCAGGAGGCCGAGGAGAAGGCGCGCGCCTACGCTCCGGCCTGATCGCTCACATCCTCGGACACGAAGAAGCCCGCCCCGGGAGACCGGAGGCGGGCTTCTTTTTGCCTGCGGCAGGGTGCGACACTGAAACCTATGGATAACCCAAAATAACCGTTGCGCCTTTCCCTGTGCACACACGGAAGCATACGAGATGCGTACGTCATGCCGCCCGGCGACGGGCCTGCCCGAGAGCCAGGATCATGGCCTCGCTCCGAACAGCGCGGGCGTTGGCGCGGGCGAGTTCGGCCCGGAGCGCGGCGTTCTCGTTCACGAGGGCGGAGTTCTCCACCTGCGTCGTGAGGACGAGGCGCTTGAGGCTCTCGACGACCCGGCGGACGCGCTCGACGGCGCCGAGGTTCCGGGCAGCTTGAGCCTCGTCGGCCTGCGCCTGTGCGATCACCCGATCCTTCCGAGCAGTCGCGAGAACGCCTGCCAGGCCGTATGCGAGGCCATCTCCGCACGAGGCGACGTTGTGGGCGCTGATCGACATTGGGGCATCTCCTCGGGCTGGCGAGGATGACGATCTCAGCTCGTGGAATCGGCGTAAAGCTGCGATTCCCGCCGTGAAGCTGCGATTCCCGCCGTGGTTAAGGATACCCTGGGCCCGACTGCGCCGACCCTCAGCTTTTGAAAGGGCCTGCAGGTGTGGTGTTCGTATGGGTGGTAGCGCCCCGTTACTCCTAAGGACTGTAACGGGGAATCCGCATTTCGTAACGGGAAGTCCGCGATGTTCGTGCGCCAGATCAGTGGACCGAGATGAACCCCACCAGGTCGGCGAGGGCAGTGTCCTGAGTGCCCGAAGTCGTGAGCGTCAGGACGTCCCCCGGGGTCGTGAAAACCGTGTTCCTGCCGGTGGTCGTGAACGTGGCGGTCTTGCTCCCGACCGCGAACGCCACGGTCCCGATCACGGTGCCGTTCAGCGCCAGGCTAAGGGTTACCGCCGCTGCCGGGGCCGTCACCACCTTCGCGGTCGAACCGTCGAACGCGGTCGACCCGATCTGGTTGGCCCCGATGTAGCCGACCCGGCTGCACATGCGGCGCAGGATCACCGTCGACACCGGCGGCTTCCCGCTGACGCTGAAGTTGAAGGCCTCGATGGCGCTTACGGTAATCTGTCCCCAGGGGAATTCCAGTTGGCCGTTCTTCAGGACGGGGCTGCCGGTGGCATCGAGGATCGGCGCGCCCGGCGTCGACTTGGCCGGGGCGGGATCGACCAATTGGAAGCGCTCGCCTGAGGCGACCTGGACGACGTCGCCCACGTTGTAGGCCACCAGGGCGCTGTACGTACCCTTCTGCGTCTGGCGGGCTAGCCGTCGTAAGTAAAGGGCAAAAGGGCCGCCGAGGCGATGTCGACGGCCGGGTCCTCAGCATCAGACGTGTACGTACGGCTGATGAATCCAACGAAACCACGCGCGACTGTCGACGACCCTGGGACCCGGACAAGGTCGCCCAGTACGTACGGGTTTTTCGCGATCCAGGTCCCGCTGGAGCGACGACCACAACGTGGCGCCCGAGGCGGCGGCCGAGCATTTCGGATGGCTTGCGGCGTGCGCCGACGCGGACATGCCTGCGTCGAGCACGCTGACGCGGGCCTGGCTCGGCTGGCACCCGGAAGGCAGGGATCTCATCGCCGGCCTGGAAGCAACGGACTACGCCTATGGAACGGCGTGATGCAGCATCATCTGCTTATTGCGACGGCAGCGCGGAAGCGGACTGTCCGCTCCCCGCCTGTCCCGATCACGGAGCGGACAGGCTGATGTCGACCCGATGCGGTCGCCAATTGTCCATTGAAGAGACCTCGAAAGCGGACATCCGCGGTCCCCTAGTTGCGGTGCTGCTAGACCAGTGCGTAACCCGCATCCGCACGCTCGATCCTTCCACTTGTGGCGAGGTGCATCCCGGTCACCCTCAAGCCGTCTACTGCCGCACGGTCGAGGATGCGCCGTCGCGTCGTGATCGCTTCCGCTGGATCGGTGTCCCAGATCACCGTCCAATCCGGATGCGGCATCTGTAGGATCCGCGAGTGGACGATATCGCCCCAGATCAGCAGGCGGTCGGAGCCGTCCGCGATCAAGACGCCCATATGTCCCGGCGTATGGCCGGGCAGCGGCAGCGCACGGATACCCGGTGCGAGCTCCGCCTCGCCGGAGACACGCCGGATCCTGTCAGGATAGGCCGCCAGCACCGCCTGTGCGGTCTCGAACATCGGGCTCAATGGAACCGGAGCGGAGGCTCTGGCTGCCGCATCCGACCAGTAAGCCACCTCACGCTCCTGCAGCACGAGTTCCGCGTTTGCGAAACGCGCGAGGCGGTCCGACGTCAAGAGACCGCCGGCATGGTCGGCGTGCACATGGCTGCGCCAGATCGTCTCGACGTGCCCCGCCCCCACGCCTTCCCCCGCCAGTGCCGCGGTCACCCGGTCCAACCCTGCCAACTGGTCGTTG
>NZ_JAKSYF010000109.1:0-1110 GCF_022829745.1 Methylobacterium sp. E-016 | reverse complement strand
CCGGCTTCGGGTCCGACGGCGCGTGCCGTGGAGGCGGGGGCGGAGCTGTCGACGCCGGAGGGGCTGCTGGCGCGCTACGAGCTGGTGGACGTGACCCCGGCGGTGATCGAGGCCCTGCGCGGGCGCCCGCTCGACAGCCTTCTGGCCTCCTTCGGCGACAAGCGCCCCTCGATCGAGCCGGTGATCGGCGTGGGCGACTACGTCTCGGTCTCGGTCTGGGAGGCCGGGTCGGGCGGCCTGTTCTCCGGCCCGCTCGTCGCCGACCGCTTCTCCGCCGGCTCGAAGTCGGCGCTGATCCCCGAGCAGGCCGTCGGCCGCGACGGCGCGATCTCGGTGCCCTATGCCGGGCGCATCCACGTCGCCGGACGCCGCACCCAGGACGTCCAGACGCTGATCGAGAACGAGCTCGCCGGCAAGGCGATCCAGCCGCAGGTGCTGGTCTCGGTCACCAAGCCGATCTCCCAGGCCGTCACCGTCACCGGCGAGGCGGTGGCCGGCGCCCGCCTGCCGCTGTCGACCGGCGGCGACCGCCTCCTCGACGTCGTGGCCTCCGCCGGCGGCGTGCGCTCGCCCGTCTCCGAGACCTTCGTGCGCCTCTCGCGCGGGGACCGCACCACCACCGTGCCGATGACGACCCTGGTGGCCAACCCGCGCGAGAACATCTACCTGCGCCCCAACGACGTGCTCACCCTGGTGCGCGACCCCCAGACCTTCCTGGCGGTCGGCGCGCTCGGCAACGCCACCGAGCTGCCGTTCTCGGCCGAGGGCATCACGCTCGCCCAGGCCCTGGCCAAGGCCCGCGGCCTGTCCGACTTCCAGGCCGACCCGGCCGGCACCTTCGTGTTCCGCTTCGAGCCGGCCGCCGTCGTGCGCGGCCTCAACCCGGCCTCGCCGCTCCTGACCACACCCGTGGTCCCGGTGGTCTACCGCATCGACATGCGCGACCCCAACAGCCTGTTCACCTCCCAGGCCTTCCGCATGCGAAACCGCGACCTCGTCTACGTCTCCAACGCCCCCTTCACCGAAGTCTCCAAGGTCGTCAGCGTCTTCTCCACCGTCGCAGGCCCCGTCGCATCCGCAGCCTCCGTCTACGCCTACTCACGGTAGGCG
>NZ_JAKSYF010000107.1:0-415 GCF_022829745.1 Methylobacterium sp. E-016 | reverse complement strand
TGCAGGCCGGCGACGACCTCGTGCTGAAGCGGATGAAGCGGCGCCATGCGCGGTCCGACGCGATCCGCTTCTGCCGGGAGGTGCGGCGGTTGCGGCCGGACGCGGTGTTCGGCGCCGACCTGATCGCCGGCTTCCCGACCGCGACCGGGGACCAGGTCCCCTGCCCCCCCGACCTCGTCGCCGAATGCGGCCTTGCGCCACACCGGCCAGGCGCTGCTCGCCGCCAGATCGCAGGCCCTCGGCTGCGCCCCCCGCCCGCTGAGCCGGTCCAGCGGCAGGCGAGGAGCCCGCTCCGCATGTGCTCCGGCGCCGGCGCCTCGGCGACGACCGGCGGCTTCTTCGGGTAGAGCGGCAGGGCGAGCTGCCGGGCATGGAGCTGCAGGCCGGGTCCGCCGTGGCGCGGCGCGGTGCCGTA
>NZ_JAKSYF010000106.1:0-529 GCF_022829745.1 Methylobacterium sp. E-016 | reverse complement strand
GCGGCGCCCGACGTCGGCAAGCTCCTTCGTCCGGGCCGTCGCGGCCTACTCGGCCGCGGTGGTAGCCTCCCTCATCGGCGCGAGCTTCTGCTCGGCCTGGTTTACCTGCGCCTGAAGGTCGGCCAGCTTCTGGGCCTCCGCCTCGGATGCCGCCTTCGCCTCCGCCGCCTTGCCCTCCGCTGCCTGCCGCTCCGATACGAGGCTGACTGACTTGGCCTTGGCCTGCTCGCCGGCCTGGGTTGCGTCCCGGTCCTGTTGCTGGGCCTTGGCGATCCTGGCCTGGAGCGCGGCCAAAGTGCCGGCAGTCGACCGCTGCTGGTCGAGGTCCGTCTGCAGGGCCGTCCGCTGGCTCTCCAACTCGCCGATGCGGTGGTCCCTGGCGCCGCGTTGCCTGGCGCCGGCGATAGAGGCCACGACCAGCCAGAGAAGCAGCACCGCGGCGATGACGGCGAGGCTGAACGGGAGGGGTCGGCGCAGTTCCGAGCGATAGTCGATAGCCATTGCGGTCTCGCGGGCTTGGAGGGTTTGG
>NZ_JAKSYF010000102.1:0-959 GCF_022829745.1 Methylobacterium sp. E-016 | reverse complement strand
TGGGTCGGCGCGGCGCCGGCGAAGACCTGCTCGGTCACCGCCTTGGCGCCCCGCGGCAGGTCGGCCTCGGCCGCCTCCACCCGCCAGGGTTTCGGCGCCACCCCGCCGAAGGCGACGCGGCCGGCCCCGTCCCTGCCCAGGATCGCCGCCACCGAGACCAGCGCGTAGGCGTACGACGCCCGGTCGCGGACCTTGCGGTAGAGGTGCGTGCCCGCCACCGGCTTCGGCAGCGTCACCGCCGTGATCAGCGCGCCGGCCGCGAGCGTGGTGTCGCGCTCGGGCGCGTCGCCCGGCAGGCGGTGGAACGCGGCGATCGGGATCGTCCGGGAACCGCCCTCGCCGTCGACGGTCTCGACGGTGGCGTCGAGCACGCGCATCGCCACCGCCATGTCGCCGGGATGGGTGGCGATGCAGGCGTCGCTTCCGCCGATCACCGCCAGCTGCCGGCTGACCCCGTCGAGCGCCGAGCAGCCGGAGCCCGGCCGGCGCTTGTTGCAGGCCTGCGCGGTGTCGTAGAAGTACGGGCAGCGGGTGCGCTGCAGCAGGTTGCCGGCGGTGGTCGCCTTGTTGCGCAGCTGCCCCGAGGCGCCGGCCAGCAGCGCGCGCGACAGCACGCCGTAATCCTTCCGGACACGGGCGTCGGCGGCGAGGTCGGTGTTGCGCACCAGCGCGCCGATGCGCAGGCCGCCCTCCGGGGTCGGCTCGATCCGGTCGAGCCCGAGCCCGTTGACGTCGACGAGGTGGGTCGGGGTCTCGATCTGCAGCTTCATCAGGTCGAGCAGGTTGGGGCCGCCGGCGATGAACTTGGCGTTGGGCGGCGCCTGGATCAGGCCGCGCCGGGACAGAGAGGTGTCGTCGCCCATGGTCGCTCCTCGGTCGGACGCCGAGTGAACGGAGCGGGTGCGGGCCGCGTTCCTGCGACAGAGCGTGCCCCGGACCGCAAAAAGGGCCCGGCTTGC
>NZ_JAKSYF010000101.1:0-416 GCF_022829745.1 Methylobacterium sp. E-016 | reverse complement strand
CTGCCCTACATCGTGATCGTGGTCGACGAGATGGCCGACCTGATGATGGTGGCCGGCAAGGACATCGAAGGCGCGATCCAGCGCCTGGCGCAGATGGCGCGCGCGGCGGGCATCCACCTGATCATGGCGACGCAGCGTCCGTCGGTGGACGTGATCACCGGGACGATCAAGGCGAACTTCCCGACCCGGATCAGCTTCCAGGTGACGAGCAAGATCGACTCGCGCACGATCCTGGGCGAGATGGGCGCCGAGCAGCTCTTGGGCCAGGGCGACATGCTGTTCATGGCCGGCGGCGGTCGCACGACCCGGGTGCACGGGCCGTTCTGCTCGGATTCGGAGGTAGAGAGCGTGGTCGCCCACCTCAAGCGCCAGGGCCGCCCGGCCTACCTCGAGGCGGTCACCGCCGACGACGGGTC
>NZ_JAKSYF010000100.1:0-3703 GCF_022829745.1 Methylobacterium sp. E-016 | reverse complement strand
GCTCTCGCTGATCCTGCTGGATGCAGACTCCTTCAAGGGGTTCAATGACCGTTACGGGCATCAGAGAGGCGATGAAGCCTTGAAGCTCATCGCTCGGGCGATTGAAGCCGTCATCGGCCGTTCTGGTGATACCGGCTACCGCGTCGGCGGCGAGGAGTTCGCGGTCATCCTGCCGGACACGGACAAGGAGGGCGCCAGGATCGTGGCCAGCCGTATCCGGGAGGCTGTGGCCGGTTGGAAGCTGCCTCATGCCGGCAGCAATCACGCGGTGCTTACGGTGAGTTGCGGGTTGGCCCAGATCCCCGAGGCAGTTGCGATTGAACCCGCGGGGCTGTTTCGTGCTGCCGACGCCGCTCTCTACGAAGCAAAGAGATCGGGCCGCAACTGCGTTCGCGGTTCAGGTTCAGTAAGTCCTGATCTCCGCTTGGTCGTAGGCTGAAGCCAGCAGTTTCGCAGAACGTTCACTCCTCAGACGGGATTACCCGCCTCCAGCTCGTTCTTGATCCCCTGGAGAGCTTCGCGCTCGGCCCTGTACGCAGCAAGGGTCTGATCCGTCATATCGACCTCCTGCCCTCCAGGCTG
Organism: Methylobacterium sp. E-016; assembly: GCF_022829745.1. Taxonomy (NCBI): domain Bacteria; kingdom Pseudomonadati; phylum Pseudomonadota; class Alphaproteobacteria; order Hyphomicrobiales; family Methylobacteriaceae; genus Methylobacterium; species Methylobacterium sp. E-016. Next base: position 3,121 of record NZ_JAKSYF010000100.1, on the reverse strand, counting down.
CGCCTCACTTACCTTTCGGGTCTTGGCCTCCATCATCTCAACCGCTTGGTTGATGTCGGCGATGCGCTTCGTCGCGTAGGTGAGGAACGCTGCTTCAATGGCCATCTTGGTCTCTCATGCCGTGTCGAGAGCCATATAGGGCAGTAGGTCCCAACGGGGGCGAAGCCTCAGCGTGCTGAGACGTGCCGTGCCACCCACTCGCCCGCCGTCAGTTCCGGGCCGGTGACGCAGAGGACACCGTTCATGATAATGCCGAGGCCATCGTGACCCGTGTACCGTATTCGGCTACGTTCGTAGGGTGAATGCCTTGAAGGATCACGTGGGGCGTGCGTTTCTATGAAACGGGTTCGTGTCCAACACACGAAGCACCGAATGATCGGGGTTGGAATGACGAAGTGCTTTTGGACAGTGCTTGCAGTAGCTGCTTGCCTGAGCGCTCCCGCCGCGACCGCCCTTGATACTCCTCAGGACAGTGCGATTGCTGCTCTCACGGACAAGATCCGTCAAAGCCCTGGTAACGCGTACTACTACAACAATCGCGGGCTCGCCTACATGCAAAAAGGCGACTTTGATCATGCGATAGCTGATTTTAATCAGGCTATGCGGCTCTACCCTATGAAGTCGTCGGCCGCCTTCAACAACCGCGCCATGGCTTATGCTGGCAAGGGTCAATACGACCGAGCCCTAGCGGACTTCAAATCGTCAATCGGTCTCGACGCCAAGAACGCTTGGACCTTCAACAACCGTGGCTTGGTGTTGGGCAAAAAGGGTGATGCTCGCAAGGCGATTGCCGACTACAGCGAGGCTATCCGTCTAAGCCCCAGGTATGTCGTCGCTTACCAGAACCGGGCCTCGGCATTTTTGGGGGCCGGAGACCGTAAGCGTGCGCGTGCGGACCTGGAAGAAGCCGCTCGGCTACAGCCGTCCCTACAGAACGACGCTGCCTTCATAAAGGCACGACAAGAGGCGGAAGTCCCTTGAGATCAGGTAGGGGGCAGGGTGTTCTTGTATGTTGGCGCGTGACTGCCAACGCCTTTATGGATCATGCAGGAAGCGGGTTCCTGTGAACTCGAGCCGCGAGCGTTGGGCAGGGGAGATCCGGCGCGCCCGCATCTCATCCATCCTAAAATGGCTGTCCGTGGCCCTCGCCTGTGTTTGCCTAATGCTCGGGGTGATTTTGTTCGATGCCAAGGGGATCTATGCCGGCGCGGCCGTGTTCGCAGGCGTTATCTGGTTCGTAGCCGATCCTTACAGCCGCGCGGATCGCTTGGCGGCGCGGATTGAGGCTTGGCTTTCTGAGCCGCCTTCCCGGTGAAATAGGGATAGGCTTGATTGCGCGCAGACGCGTTTAAGGGGCACTTGGGGAGCGGGCTTTTGTACGAGGGCCGGGCGTTGTCAGATGAAACCCTGAATGGCCGACAGGTCGTCCACATGACGATGGATGGATCGGCGAGGTCCATTTTCTCTAATGCATGCGAGTATAGGGAGGCGGTTTAGCTTCTTATGGGAGCATATGACGGCCGGATCGTGAGTCGGATGTTAGGCCCACTTTATCACCTCTCGGGGGTATGTATTGAGCTTGCTCTTAAGGCTTACCTCTTGGAAAGCGGCATCGAAAAAAGAAAAGTTCAGGACCTTTGGCACAAGCTAGATCGGCTTCTTCAGGAAGCGATACGGCTGGGGCTTGTCCTTGATGATCGGTTCTGTAGGCAGATCGGCATTGCCTCCGAAACTGCTCAGAACGCTTTCTTTCGCTATGGGCTAGACCGCGGTACTCAAACCCCGCCCTACAGCGTGTCCATCCCGCACATGCCGACATTATGGGAAACTATTGAGGCTCTGATGTCCGCGGTAGCAGTGCGGTTAGATATTCCTTGGCCAGACCCAGCAGGGCGGTAGAACAAGCCCTTATCTGACTAGGCGCTCCCCTGCTGCGGTTCTGATGGCGCCGATACACGCTCTGGTCGGTTACTTCAGCGATGACGGTACGCCAGTACCTATGCCAACCCACCATGCGAGGCCGTTGCGGCTCTGTTTTCCAGATCCACGGCGAGAAAGCCATCGAGCGGATCGCGGGTGCGATTGGCCTTCAGGTAGGCGGCTCGCGCTGCTGCGGCGAGGCTGCCGTGCTGGGCGATGGCTTCGGCAGAAATCTCGGCGTCCAGAGCAAATGCCTCCGCTTCCGTGAGGGGCGGCAGGGAGTCGAGGGTCACAAGGTGATCCTCATGCGTCCTGCGCTTCGGGACGATAGCGCCTTCGACCTTCGCGAGACGGATTTCTAGGCTGCGGCTCATGAGTGCGCTCCGTGAAGAGTGGCGGGTTGCCCGGTCAGGACGATCGCGGGCCAGCCGTGGCGATGACGCCCGGCAGCGACGGCCTCAGCGAGTTGATGGGCCGCATCCTTGGCATCCCGCGCCATGATGACGGCAGCCTGCAGGGGCGTGCTCGGGGCATGCTTCGCTTCTAGGCGCTGCAGCCGGCGTTCCATGTCACGCAACATTGTTACGTCCCTCCTCGATGGCTGCAAGGCGCTTCTCGAAGTCGGTGGCCTTGATCGCCTCGACGTGCGCCATGACGAGTTTGCCGAACTCAGCGGCTTCGCCAGGGGTGATTTCGCCGTTGGCGACCGCTTCCAGCATCGCGCCCGTGGCTTTCGCCGCGTCGTCGGCCGTTTCTATCTTGGGGATCTGAAAGGACAGGATGCGGTCCTTCCGCGGCGGGCAGAGCCGGTCCATGCTGTGCTCGACACAGGCGCGCCGGCGCGCCGGGCGCAAAAGTTTCCCCGGGACGCCTCCTGCAGGATCACCTTGTCGAGGGTGAGATCCGCAATCGCCTTTCGAAACCGCTGGTACTCGGTCTCCAGGTCCTTCACCCGACGCATCTGATCCAACTTCAGGCATGACAACACGCACCGCCTCCGGAAGTATGTCACTGAGCTCAGGCCGAGCGGGCGGATTGCACTCAACCGCGTGCTCGATCGTGCGCATCAGCTCGGCCAGCCAGGCGACCTGGGTCTGGTCGAGCCTGGCATAGATGAGATCGAAGGAGAAACGCTCGAAATGCCGCGCCGCGACCGCGACGTCGGCCAGCGCCTCGTCGACCGTATGCAGGCGGCCGAGGC
>NZ_JAKSYF010000090.1:0-347 GCF_022829745.1 Methylobacterium sp. E-016 | reverse complement strand
GGTGGCCGGCACCACCGGCTCGGGCAAGTCGGTGGCGATCAACACCATGATCCTCAGCCTGCTCTACCGGATGAAGCCGGAGGAGTGCCGCCTGATCATGGTCGACCCGAAGATGCTGGAGCTGTCGGTCTACGACGGCATGCCGCACCTGCTCTCCCCCGTCGTCACCGATCCAAAGAAGGCGGTCATCGCCCTCAAATGGGCGGTGCGCGAGCTGGAGGAGCGCTACAAGAAGATGTCCAAGGTCGGCGTGCGCAACATCGCCGGATTCAATGCCCGGCTCGAGGAGGCGCGCCTGCGCGGCGAGGTGCTGACCAGATGGGAAGAGCGTGAGTGAGGGAAAGAGG
>NZ_JAKSYF010000089.1:0-2793 GCF_022829745.1 Methylobacterium sp. E-016 | reverse complement strand
CTTACGCTCTCTTCACGTAGCTGGATCGCGCGACGGACTGCCTCGGTCGTGGTGGCGCTTCCATGAAGAACCTGGCCCATAGCGCATCCCTCGCAGCATGGTGGTCAACCGTACCACCACACCGCGGGATCAAACACCTAGCGCAGTCCAGGCGTCGCCGCGGGCGGCCCGGCGGTAGGCGAGCGTAATCGTCTCAGCCTCGGTCAGCCGGATCTCCACGCATTATTGACGGAGTTCCTGGATCGCGCAAATCGCTGAGCCAACTCGATGCGATCGCTGCGCATCCTCGTGATGTCGTCTGGGCAAGCGCGCGTCAGCAGCTTCTCGACGAGCACGCGGCATACTGCCGAGAGGTATCGTCACGGCGGGCCACCTCGCTCGCGGTCGAGGTGATCCATTCCGGGCAGTCGGTCCGCGGGACCGTCAAGCGTCGCGTCGAGACAGCGTTGCAAGCGGGAAGCTCTAGCGTGCCGCGCGTGGTGATGATCACCCACGAGGCTTTGATGGCGCTCGATCCTGCCGATCTTGCCGGTTGGGAGGTGGTGATCGATGAAGTCCCGGACGGCTGCGTCGCCTCGGGAAGCGTCTCGGCCCAGGCGAGCTGGATCGGCCTGGATCAGCGTTACAGCCTTGAACCTGTGGGCATCGGTGGCTGGCATCAGGTGCGTCCACGCGGGGGCGTTGAGCCACTGCAGCGCAGCGCCATCGCGCAGGATGCCGCAAGCGATCTGGCAGCCCTGCACAAGTGCGTGCTCACGCCCGGACGCGCCGTCTACGTCAATCTGGCTGCCTGGCAAGACGCACAAGTCCTCGGGCGTAAGATCGCGTGGTGGTCGGTGTGGACGCCGCTGTCGCTAGCCGGCACGGCTGGTGTCACCGTCATCGGGGCAGGGTTTTTCCGGAGCACGGCGTATCTCGTCGCAACAGCGCTCCATCCGGATGCCATCCGGTTCGATCGGATCGAGCCGGCTCATCCGATCCTGCGCAAACCGCAAACGATCCGGATCCACTACTTCACCCGACATCGTGGATCGACGACGTGGTGGGCGACAGAGGAGGGAAGCCGGTGCTTGGTTCAGGTTTCGCGGTATCTCGAAGGTAATAGGTTTGCTGGGTTCTTCTCGTGCAACGCTGACATCCTTCCATACTTCCGCCATCGCTTTGAAGCTGAGTTCTGCACGCCCAAGCAGGCTGGAACGAACACGCTCATCAAGCATACCTCTTGCGCCTACATTTACTCGAACAAGGCGCAAGAGGCAGACAAAGCGATCTTGGAGATGTTTGATCTGGATGCGTCGCAGATCCTCCAGGCGCGCGAGTACGAAGATATCATCCAGTTTGTGATGCGCGGCGCGCCGCGCAATCCAAACTACGAAGGCCCCTACGACGTCTACCTCTGCAGCCAGGATCAGGCTGAGATGCTGGCGCGCTACCTCAAGGAGCACGGCATTGCGATGGAGGTCGAACTCGTTCCGGTTCTGGAGGCCGGGATCATGGAGGTGCAGCGCCCTGCATCGGATCGCCCGCAGGATGGCGTGGTCGATCCGCTCGGGCGCCAGGAGCGCATCGATCAGCGTCGGCGGGCCGACGCCCTACGCCAGAAGCGCAGACGCGCTGTAAAGGTCGCGCAGAAGAAGGCGGACGGCACTCATCGGCGGGCCGGACGTCCGCGGAAGGCAGGATGATCCGCCGATCAGGCTGCCTCGCGGGTTTCGAGCACCTCTTCCAACGCATCCAGTTCCATCGCCGCAAAATCGAAGGCATTCCATCGGAACACGCCGAGCAGGCTCGACAGCTCCCGGGTCCGCTCGGTGCAGATGCTGCCGGGTGATACCGCACCAAGGGCGTGCAAACGCCCCAGGATCGCCCGCAGGGCCTGTGGGGTGGGCGACCGGTTCTTGACGCCCTTGATCTCTCGAACCATCCACTGCCCGCTGCTCAAGGGGACGAGTTCGATCGCCAGGGGCGTCCTCGTGCCATCCACCGCACGATGCTCTGCCCGATAGATGTAGGACAGTCCGAGCAGGACCTCACCGATCTTGGTGCGCGCACAGTTTCCCATCTCCGCGCCCAGCGCGATCAGGGCGGCAGCGCTGGTCAGCGGGGTGATGGTGGCGCTAGGCGGGAGCGGGGGAGGCGGAAACACGTCTGCCTGCTCAACGGCCTTGCGGGCAAAGTTTTCGAGCGCTGATCCCTTACCCAGGGAGGCCTGCAGCGCCTGGGTCAGCGTCTTGTCGGTCGCGCTCGAAACGGCGGTGCGCAGCAGCCTGAGCAGGGCGTTGGCTTTGGCGGTGCGCTCGGCTGTGGCGATGTGCCGGAGGATCTCGGGATGGATCAGCACAGGGTCGAGGGTGTCGATCGCTACCAGGGTACCGGCACTGATGCGGCCGCAAAAACGCAGCGCCATAGCCTTCGCGCCCTGGGGTTCGCTTGTAAAAATCTGCCACAGCCGACGATAGGCCTCCGGATCGGTGAGGGCGTCCCGCCCGAGCTCGCTTTCGCGCCCCTCGCCGATGCGCAGCAGCGCCCGGAGATACCCGGTAGGTACGGCCCGACCCGGCACGGCGAACGTTGCACCGATCAGATCGCGAGCCGTGCGCGCCCGCAGCACCTCACCGAGGCCGGCCGCACCGGCGCGTGCGATTCCACGCTGACCCAGGAAGCACGTCGGGTCGCTCAGATCGGCGCAGGCGAGCACGACGAAGGCAGCCTGACGCGACAGCAGCCCGGCGGTGGCGAGATCAGCCAGGCATCCCCGTGCGCCTTCGCGATCAAGGCGGGCCAAGGGCTTGA
>NZ_JAKSYF010000088.1:0-27439 GCF_022829745.1 Methylobacterium sp. E-016 | reverse complement strand
CGCTCGGCCCCGAACTTCACCGCGAAGTGCGGCACCTCGACGGCGCGGTCGGCCCCGAACACCGACAGGTAGACGACCCGCTCGACGCCGGCCTCGCGCGCGAGGTTGAGGGTGACGATCGCCTGGGTGAACTCGTCGCCGGTCACCGCATTCAGCAGGAACAGCGTGCGCACGCCGGCGAAGGCCCGGCGCAGCGCGTCGATGTCGAGGAGGTCGCCCGTCGCGACCTCGACCCCGGCGGGGAATTGGGCCTTGGCGGGATCGCGGGTCAGCACCCGCACCCGGGTCAGCTCGGATCTCGGCTTACGCAGGCATGTGCGATTTGTTGGAATTGTTGGCATCGGTCTTGCCAAGCCCTGCTCGTCCCCGGCACCGGATCGCGGCCGGCGCGGAAACGGAGCGGCTTATCATGAACTACCACAGCATCAGCCGGCGCGGTGCCCTCCGGATCGGTGCGTTGGCTGCGGGCACCGTGGCGATGCCGTTCTTCGCTCGCAACGGCTTGGCCGCCGAGCCGATCAAGCTCGGGAGCCTGCTCGACGGCACCGGCGCGCTCGGCTTGGAAGGCAGGCGCATGATCGAGACGACCGAATACGCGGTCGATCTGATCAACAAGACCGGCGGTCTGCTTGGGCGCCCCGTGAAGATCATCGCCTACGACACCCAGTCGAACATGCAGCTCTACACGCAATATGCGCAGCAGTTGGCGCTGAAGGAGAAGGTCGACGTCATCCAGGGCGGGATCACCTCGGCCTCGCGGGAGGCGATCCGGCCGATCTTCGGACGCTCCAAGACCCTCTACTTCTACAACACCCAGTACGAGGGCGGCGTCTGCGACCGCAACGTGTTCTGCACCGGCTCGACCCCGGCCCAGACGGTCAACCACACGGTCGACTACGCGCTGAAGAACTGGGGTAAGAAAGCCTACATCGTCGCCGCCGACTACAATTACGGCCACATCACCGCGAACTGGATGACGAAGTTCATGAAGGACGGCGGCGGCTCGGTCGCTGGCACCGACTTCTTCCCCCTCGACGTGACGAACTTCTCCTCCGCCATCAGCCGCATCCAGCAGGCGCAGCCGGAGCTGGTGCTCTCGGCGCTGGTCGGCGCCAACCATTCCGGCTTCTACCGCCAGTGGGACGCCGCCGGCATGAAGGGCAAGATTCCGATGGGCGCCAGCGTGTTCGGTCTCGGCGACGAGCTGACCACCATGGACACTTCCACCACCAACGGCATCGTCACCTGCTACGGCTGGTACAACAACCTGCCGGCGCAGAAGAGCATCGACTTCGTGAAGGGGATGCAGGCCAAGTTCGGCGCCGAGCTCACCGATCTCGGCGAGCTCGACACCGCCACCTACGACGGCATCATGCTCTGGGCGGAAGGGGTGAAGAAGGCCGGCTCGGTGGAGCGCGACGCGGTCGTCGCTGCGCTGGAATCGGGCATTTCCTACGAAGGCCCCACAGGCAAGGTGACGATGGATGGGGCGACCCACCACACCATCCGCAACACCTACCTCGCGCGTCCCAAGGACAAGGCCTGGGAGCTGCTCGCCACCTTCCCCGACCAGTTCCCGTCGGACACAGGCGGCGCCTGCGACCTCCTGAAGAACCCCAAGACCAACAAGCAGTTCACCCCCGACCTCAAGGGCTGACCCGGCATGGATCTCGTCGGGCTCCTCGGGTTCAACGTTCTGACCGGTATCGCCACGCTGGCGCTGATCACGCTCGGTCTCGGCGTAATCTACGGGATGATGCGGATCATCAACCTCGCCCACGGCGAGTTCATGATGCTCGGCGCCTACACCGCGGTCGTGGCGGTCGATGCCGGCATCAACGTCTGGGTGGCGATGCTCGTGCTGCCGCCGCTGGTCGTCGGCCTGATCGGCCTCGTGATCGAGCGCACCGTAATCCGCTTCCTGTACGGGCGGATGATGGACACGATGCTCGCCACCTGGGGCATCAGCCTCGGGCTGATCGGCCTCGTGACCACGCTCTACGGCAACGTCGTGCGCGGGGTCTCGACGCCGGTCGGCAGCTTCGAGATCGGGCGGTATGGCGCGAGCCTCTACAGCCTCGTGATCATCGCGGTCGCGCTTGCCGCGCTCGGCGGCATGTTGGCGCTGCTTCGGCTGACCCGCTTCGGGCTGATCCTGCGCGCGACCATGCAGAACCCGAAGATGGCCGCCGCACTCGGCGTCTCGCCGGACCAGATCTACATGGCGACCTTCGCACTCGGCGCAGGCCTCGCCGGGCTCGCCGGCGGCGTCCTCGCGCCGATCTCCGGCGTCTCGCCGGCGATGGGCGCCGCCTACATCGCTCGCGCCTTCATCACCGTGCTCGGCGGCGGTCCGGCGATCATCACCGGCACGGGGCTGGCTTCCGGCCTGTTCGGCACGATCAACGAACTCGTCGCCTTCCGGACCACGCCGGTCATCGGCGACGTGGTGCTGCTGCTGGCCGCGATCCTGCTGATCCGCGTGCTGCCGCAGGGCATCACTGGCCGCTTCCTGAGGCGCAGCCTATGAACCCCATGGTCTCCCGCTCCGGACGGTTCGCGAGCGCCGCCGGCTTCCTCACGGTTCTGGTCTGCGGCCTCGCCCTGCTCGTCGGCGCGCCGCACCTCACCGACAGCTTCGGCCTCGTACAGATGACGGGGTTCACCGCGCTCGCGATGTTCGCGCTGAGCCAGGGCTTCGTCTGGGGCTACGGCGGCATCATGTCGTTCGGGCAGGCGGCGTTTTTAGGCCTGGGCGGCTACGCTTATGCCGTCTCGGTGATCAATCTCGGCGACAGCACGCTGCCGATCCTGATCGCCATCGCGGTGCCCATGCTGTTTGCGGCCGCCCTCGGCTACTTCATGTTCTTCGGGCGGATCAGCGACGCTTATGTCGGCGTCATCACGCTCACCGTCTCGGTGATCCTGTTCCAGCTGTTCAACGCCACCTCGGGCAGCCAGTACCGCATCGGCCAGGCGGAGCTCGGAGGCTTTAACGGTATCCCGGCGGTCCCGGTGATCAATCCGATCGGAGATCCCGGCGATCCGCTCGACATCGAGGGCCTGTGGGGCGTGGCGATGGGCGCGCTGATCGGCGTCTACGTGCTGCTGCGCGCCATCCTAGCGAGCCGCTTCGGCCGCGTGGTCGTCGCGATCCGCGAAAACGAGACCCGCGCGCAGCTGATCGGGTACGACCCGCGCCTCTACAAGCTCCTCGCCTTCACGATCTCAGCCGGGATCGCGGGGCTCGCCGGCTGCCTTTACGCCAACTGGGGCGGCTTCATCAGTCCGACGGTGTTCGGCCTGTCGATGTCGGCGCAGGTGATCATCTTCGTCCTCGTCGGGGGTCTCGGCACCCTGATCGGTCCGATGCTCGGGGCGGTGCTGATCCAGGCGCTGATCATCACCGCGGGCGGACAGTCGATGCTCGATCCCAATCTCGGCCTTGGGATCGTGCTCGTCGGCTTCGTGCTGCTGGTGCCCGAGGGCCTCGTGCCGGTGGCGCGCCGCCTCGTGCAGCGCGCGACCGGGCTTGTCACCGCGAGCGCCGCGCCGCCGGCCGCCGAGCCGCCGACCCCCAAGCCGGCGCTTGCCGAAGGGACCGGCCGATGACGGGAGGCCCGAAGCCCGCTCGCCCGCTGGTGCGGGCCGAGGGCGCGACCATGCGTTTCGGCGGCGTCACCGCGGTGAACGCCGTCGACTTCACCCTCAACGAGGTCGAGCTGCGCTGCCTGATCGGGCCGAACGGCGCGGGAAAGAGCACGTTCTTCAAGATGCTCACCGGACAGCTGACGCCGAGCGCCGGCCGCATCCGCTTCCGCGACACCGACATCACCGCCGCGCATCCGCACGCGATCGCCCGGCTCGGGGTCGGCATCAAGACGCAGGTGCCCAACGTCTTCAACGGCCTGTCGGTGCACGAGAACGTCTTCATCGCCGGCTGCCGGCGCAAGTCGCTCGCCCGCACCAGGCGGATCGTCGACGAGACGCTGGAACGCCTCCGGCTGACTGACATCGCCGGACGCCTCGTGGGCCAGCTTGCCCACGGCCAGCGGCAATGGGTCGAGATCGCCACCGTGCTGGCGCAGGAGCCGGAACTGATCCTGCTCGACGAGCCAGCCGCCGGCATGACCCACGAGGAGGTCCACCGGACCGCCGACCTGATCCGCGAGATCAACCGGACGCATGCGGTCATCGTGGTCGAGCACGACATGCCGTTCATCCGGATGATCGCCAAGACCGTGACGGTGTTCAACCAGGGGAAGATCCTGATGGAGGACGAGGTCGGGCGCGTGCTCGCCGACCAGCGGGTTCGCGACGTCTATCTGGGCAAGCAGGCGGCATGAACGGTCCTCACCCGATCCCGAAGGCTCCGCTCCTCTCCGTCGCGGGGCTGCATGCCGGCTACGGCCGCATTCCGATCCTCGGCGGCATCACGATGTCGGTCGCGGACGGCGAGGTGGTCGGTATCCTCGGCCACAACGGCATGGGCAAGACCACGCTGCTGCGCACGCTGATGGGCTACCTGCCGGCCACCGCCGGAAGCGTTCGCTTCGGCGGGCACGAGATTACCAGGGCCTCGCCCACCGCGCGGGCGCGGGCCGGGATCGGCTACGTCCCGCAGGGGCGGGAAATCTTTCCCGCCTTGAGCGTGCGTGAGAACCTGCGCATGGGCTGCCTGCTGGCGAACACGCCCGAGGACGCCACCATCGCTGCGATCCTCGACGTGTTTCCGCGGTTGAAGGTCTATCTCGACCGGCCCGGCGGCGCGCTCTCGGGCGGCGAACAGCAATTGCTGGCGCTCGCCCGCTGCCTCTGCGCGAGCCCGAAGATCATCCTCCTCGACGAGCCGACCGAGGGCATCCAGCCCTCGATCATCGAGGAGATCATCGAGACGCTCCAGGGCATCACCCGTGCCCGCGGGCTGACCGTGCTGCTGGTGGAACAGAACCTGTCCTTCATCTCAGGCCTCTCCGACCGGGTGCTCATCCTTCAGAAGGGGATGATCACCCGCGAGGTGCCGCCCGAGGTCGCCCGCGACCGAGCGATGATCGACGAATTCGTCGGCATGGCCTGATCGAGGCCCGAAACCGACACCGAAAGAGGGCAACGATGGATTCGGCACAGATGATTCCGGAGATCGAGATCGTCGAGATGACCGTGGCGGACGCCGCCGACGCGTTTGCGAGGGGCGTCACGTCGGAGGCGCTGACGCAGGCCTTCCTCGACCGGATCGCGGTGCACAATCCGCATTACAATGCGCTCATCGTTATGAACCCGGAGGCCCTGTCCGACGCCCGCGCCAGCGATGCCCGCCGCATCGCGGGCACGACGCTCGGGCCGCTCGACGGCATACCGGTGGTGATCAAGGACCCGATGGACATGGCGGGCTTGCCCACCACCGCGGGCTGGCACTTCCTGAGCGCAAAGGCCGGCGGCGTCGATCTGATCCCCGAGACCGATTCCCCGGTCGTGGCGCGGATGCGGGCGGCCGGCTGCGTCATGCTCGGCAAAACCAACGTCCCGGTGCTGAGTGCTACGGGCAGCCATGCCAACGACAGCTGGGCCGGTCCGACCCTGAACTCGGCTGCCCCGAACAGTCTGCCCGGCGGCAGCAGCGCCGGCACGGCCACCGCCGTCGGCGCCAGCTTCGCGGTGCTGGGGCTCGCCGAGGAGACCGGCGGCTCGATCCAGAACCCGGCCTCGGCGCAGGGGCTGGTTGGCATCAAGCCGACTTTCGCGCTGGTCCCCAATGCCGGTGTCGTGCCGCTGGCGGGCTCGACCCGCGATGTGGTCGGCCCGATCGCCCGCTGCGTGCGCGACGCCGCACTGACGCTCGATGTGCTCGCCGGTTACACCCCCGCCGACCCGAAGACGGTGGCCGGCATCGGCCGCCGGCCGAAGGGCGGTTACACGAGCAAACTCTCCACCGACGCGCTCAGGTCCAAGCGCCTCGGCCTGTTCGGGCCTGGCTGGCGCGACCTGCCGCTCTCGGACGAGGCGACCGCGCTCTACGCGCGGGCGCAAGGCGAGATCGCGGCCTGCGGCGCGACGCTCATCGCCGACCCCTTCGCCGGCTCGGGCTTCGCCGACCTCGGCGAGCCGACACCGGGGCTCAACCATTTCGACGCCCGTGGCATGGAATCGGTCGCCTACGACCTGCAACTCTACCTGACGCGGCTCGGACCCAGCGCGGCGCTCCGCGACGTCGACGCTTTCGCCGAGGCGACGAAGGCAGAGGACGCCTTCGCGCCGGGTGGCGTGCTTCACTACCTGCACGCGATCCGCGCCTTCGCGCCCATCCTCGCCGACCCGTCCGCCCCGCCGGACCTCTCGAGTTTTCTCACCGTGCGCGAGGCCTACCTCGCCATCTTCGAGCGCGTCATGGATGAGCACGGCCTCGACGGCCTCGTCTTCCCGCAGATGCGCGATGAACTCCCACCGCTCCACGGCGGCCGCGCGATCAACGAGACCACCGTCTGCGAGATCAACATCGCCGGGCTCCCCGGCGTCACGGTCCCCGCGGGCTTCTACGCGTCGGACGCGCCGTTCAACCTGATCTTCGTCGGGCGGATGTGGAGCGAGGCCGACCTCCTCGGCTATGCCTACGCCTATGAGGCGGCGACACACCATCGCCTGGCTCCGACTCTGGAAGCGGCTGGCTGACGGGTTCGCCCCGCATCGGACGGCGAATCGGAGATGAGGCGCTCGGATGCTGACGGACCATCGCCATCAGGAGATCCTGTCGCGCCTCCACGGCACCGGCCGCGTCGGGGTCGCGGAGGCGGCCGCCTTCCTGAAGGTGTCCGAGGAGACCATCCGGCGCGACCTCAAGCTGATGGAGACGCGTGGGCTGCTCCGGCGCATCCACGGCGGCGCCGTGGCGCCGCGCCTCGACCAGGACCGGCCGCTTATCGAGCGCGGCAAGACCAACCCGCGCGAGAAGGCGCGGGTCGCCGCGATCGCCGAGGGGCTGGTGCACGACGGCATGTCGATCTTCATCGACACCGGCACGACGACGCTGGCGCTGGCGCGGCGGCTGATCCAGCGCAATCTCACGCTGACCACGAACTCGATCGACGTCGCCCTGCTGCTCGGTGGCGGGCCGTCGCGGGTCAACCTGACGCCGGGCACGCTCCGCCCCAAGGACAACGCGCTCGTTGGTTACGAGACGGTCGCCTACGCCCGGCGCTACTTCTTCGACATCGTCTTCATGGGCATCTCGGCCTGCGACCTCGACCGCGGTTGGATGGACTACGAGGAGCACGAGTCGGTGCTGCGGCGGACGCTGCGGGGACAGGCCCGGCGCTCGGTGATCCTGGCCGATTCCCACAAGTTCGGGCTGCAGGCCAACCTCTGCACCTTCGACCTGTCCGACCCGCTTAGCGTGGTCACCGACCGCGCGCCGCCCGCCGCCTTCCTGGATCGCTTCACGCGTCATGACATCGATCTTATCGCCGGTTGATCCCGGCCTGCACGACCTGTTCGACCGCTTCTCGGCGTGCGGCGCCACCGCGGGCGGCGGCGTTCACCGGCTCTGCGGCAGCGCGGAAGACGGTGAGGCGCGCGACGTGTTCGCGGCGATCGTCCGCGATCTCGGGGGCGCGATGCGCACCGATGCGGTCGGGAACCAGTTCGGGCTGTTTGCGCTCGCTGGCCGACCCGACGCCCCGCTGGTGATGCTGGGCTCGCACCTCGACAGCCAACCCCAGGGTGGTCGTTTCGATGGCGCGCTCGGCGTGGCGATCGCCCTGCGGGTGGCCGCCACCCTCCTGCGGGCCGAGGCGGCAGGCGCCACGTCCGATGCCGATCTCTGCGTCGCGAACTGGACCAACGAGGAGGGTGCCCGCTTCCGGCCGAGCCTGCTCGGCAGCGGCAGCTATGTCGGCCATCACCGTCCCGAGGACGCGCTGGCGATCCGCGACGACGACGGCGTGACGCTGGGCGAAGCCCTGAGGGCGATCGGCCATCGCGGCATCGATCCGGCACCTCCGCTCCCGGCCTGCTACCTCGAACTCCATGTTGAGCAGGGCAGGGTGCTCACCGAGGCCGGCGCGACCATCGGCATCGTCGCCCGCAATTGGGGGGCGATTAAGATCGACGCGGTCTTCACCGGCGCGCAGGCCCATACCGGGCCGTGCCCGATGCCGTTGCGTCGCGACGCCCTGCTGGCGGGGGCCTACGCCATCGCAGAGGTGCGCGCCATCGCCGATCGTTGGCCGGGCCGCGTGCACACGTCGGTCAGCCGCATCCGGGTCGCGCCGAACTCCGCCAACGTCGTCCCGTCCCGCGTCGAACTCTCGGTGGAGATCCGTTCCGCCGACGATGCCATCCTCAACCAAGCCGGTGCGCTCGCGGACGAGGCGCTCCGCGCGGCGGCCGAGCGCGCCCGCACCGACCTCGCGATCCTCGCCCGCGTCGAGCGCCCGATCCGCCCGCTCCCCGGAGCGATGCGCGATCTCATGGCCCTCGCCGCCGAAGAGACCGGGCACCGGGCGATCCCGATGGACACGGTGGCCGGTCACGATGCCCTCAGCCTGCTCGGCGCCTGCCCGATCGGCCTCGTCTTCGTGCCCAGCGTCGATGGCATCGCCCACGACGCCGCCGAGATGACCCTGGATTCCGACATGCAGGCCGGTCTTGCCGTGATGCTGCGCGCGACCGAGCGCCTCTGCCGCGCCGGCGGATCGCCCGAGCGTGCGATCCGGGGCGATGCGCGATGAAGGCGGTCGGACATCCCGAGACGCCGTTCGAGCATCGCGTCGAGGCGTCGCTTGCCCGCATCCCCGAATGGCGGGGCCGGCCGCTCCGCTACGCGCTGGCCGCCGCGCCCGTGGCCTCACCGAGCCACCGTGCGACGGCCTCGGATTGCGTACTGGTCGCCGTTGAGGGCGAGGCGGATGTCTTCCTCAAGATTCGCCACGCCGACATGGCCGACGATGTCACCGCGGTCGCGGTGCGGGCGGCCGAGCGCGCCGGCGCCTTGGGCCTCGGACCGGCCGTGCGGATCGTCGGGGAGGGCATCCTCGGCCTGGACTTGCTCCCCGATCCCTGGCGCTACGCCCGCGTCGGCGACCTGCAAGATGCGGACACGTTGGCCTCGGTGCTGGCGGCGCTGCGCCGGCTTCAGGGGGAGGCTCCCTTCGGCCATCGCTTCTGCCCCTTCGCCCGGATCGCGGCATTGGCCCGCGAGGCGGAGGCCGTCGGCGCGCCGCTTCCAGATGGGACCGGAGAGCTGATCGCGGCGAGCGGTCTCATCGGCGAGGCAATGCAGGCATCCGGCATCGGCCTCGCACCCTGCCGCAACGACGGCGTCGCCTCCAACATCATGCTTGCCGGCGCGGATATCCACCTCGTCGACTTCGACCTCGCGGGCGATGCCGATCCCTGGTTCGAGGTCGGCGCGCTGATCAACGAGGTCTGCCGCTTCGAGGACGGCCGCCGCGCGGCGATCGAGGCCTATGCCGGCACCTGCGACCCGCGCCTGTTCGCCCGCTGCCGACTCTATGGCGCCGTCGACGACGTGATGTGGGGTCTGTGGGGCATCGTGCGCGCGGTGACAGCCCCACGCGGCGGCATCGAGTTCTTCAAGTACGGCCAGTGGCGGCTGTTTCACGCCCGCACGACGACCGGGGCCTGGGATTTCGAAGCTTGGCTCCGCGGGCTCTAACACGACGCCACGAGGGGAGGACGACGATGTGGAAGGCCCTGGGCGACGGGCTGAGCGCGGCCGAGCGCGATCTCGAGGCGATCCTCGCGCGTGTACCGCGCTGGCAAGGCGCCGCACTTCGCTATCGCCCGGTCTCCGGCGGGATCAGCAATGCGAACTGGCAGGTCTCGTCCGGCGCCGCGCAGGACTTCTTCGTGAAGGTGCCGGGGCGCGGGACCGAGATGTTCATCACCCGAACGGTGGCCGTCGAGGCGAGCCGGAAGGCCCATGCGAGCGGCGTCGGCGCCGAGGTGGTCGACTTCCTGCCCGACCCCGGCGTCGAGATCTTCGCCTTCCTCGAGGGCTTTCGCGCCACCTCGAACCTCGACTTCCTGCGGCCGGCCGTCCGCGGAAACACGGTGCGGGCGCTGAAGACCTTCAACGATTCCGGCCCCTTGAGCCTGACCAAGACCGTGTTCGATATGATCGACGAACACGTCGCGCAGGTCGCCGAGGTCGGTGGGCGCCAGCCCGAGGACGCCCCGTTCCTGATGCGGCGCTACGGCGAGGCGAAGGCGGCGCTTCTGGCGTCCGGCCTCGACCTCGTGCCGTGCATGAATGACACGCTCGCCGGCAACTTCCTCATCGACCAGCATGACCAGGTCATGCTGGTCGACTTCGAATACGCCTCGAACAACGAGCGCGCTTACGAACTCGCCCTGTGGTTCGACGAGATGGCGTTCTCGGACGGCGTCGAGCGCGAGATGATTGAAGTCTATTTCGGGCGCTGGGACCCGGTGATCGCCACGCGTATCCAGGTGCTGAAGGCGCTGGCCGACCTGAAGTGGTCGACCTGGGCGATGATCCAGGAAACGGTCTCGCTGCTCGATTTCGACTTCTACAAGTACGGCACTTGGAAGCTTATGCGCGCCCGCACCCTGTTCCACCATCCGGACTGGCTGCGCTGGCTGAAGCGTCTGTGATCGGCGCCCCGCACGGGGACTGGCGCCGTGCGGGGCGCCGCTCGGATCACGCGGTAAAGGCGAAGCGCACGGAAGGACCAGCCCGGCGAGACCGCTCCTGATGCGAGGTCGAAGGAGGCTAGGTGCCTCGGACAATGGATCCGGCCCGCCGCGCAGCGTCCGAGCGACAAGTCGGCGCCTTCGTGAGGGCAGGCCCGCTCCGCCGCGACGAGCCTTTCGCCGTCCCGCATGAGGATCAGATGTCGCCCTCTCACGAGGATCGGTATCGGTGCGGCCTCATCGCTAAGGTGGAGAGGACTGAGGTGCATCCGCACGGGCCGTTCCGGGTCAGCCACCGAGGTAGGCGTCGCGAACATGCGGATTGGCGATCAGGTCGCCCGTTCCGTCGTTTACGTCCGTCGCCTCAATCCCGGTATGCCGGCTCCTCGCGATCCAGGGTCCTTCGGATCGCGGCAAGGTGCAGACGGGCAGATTCGGGATCGCCGGCGCGCATCTGGCGGTACGCAGCTTCGGCGATCGCGGGTTCCACGGGGAGGACTTGCCGCCCGGTGGAGAGGGCCAGGGTCTGCACCTCGGCCGCCCGTTCGAGATAGTAGAGGTCGTCCCAGACCTCGGCGATGGTGGGTCCCAAGACCATCACCCCGTGATGCTTCATGAAGACGATGTCGGCCTCGCCCACGGCGTCGGCGATGCGGTCGCCCTCTCGGGTGTCGAGAGCGAGCCCGTTGTAGTGGCGGTCGACCGCGGTGCGGCCGTAGAACTTGAGCGCGGTCTGGCCGGCGAAGATCAGCGGCTCGCCCTCCGTCATCGAGAGGGCGGTGGCGTAGGGCATATGCGTGTGGAAGGCGACGCGCGCCCGCGGGATGCGAGCGTGGATCCGGGCGTGGATGAAGAACGCCGTCGCCTCGGGCTGCCCCTCGCCCGCGACGACGGTGCCGTGGAAATCGCAGACCAGGAGCTTGGACGCGGTCATCTCCGAGAAGGCGTAGCCGTAGGGATTGACGAGGAAGAGATCGTCGTAACCCGGCACCAGGGCGGAGAAATGGTTGCAGATGCCCTCCTCGAGCCCATGACGGGCCGCCATGCGGAAGCAGGCGGCCAGGTCGGCCCTGGCCTCGCGGATCTCGGGGCGGTCAAGATCGGGCTGGTTCGCCCCGTGGCCCGCGACGGGACCGTTGGTGCCAGAAGACAGTGCGTGGGCCATTGCGTCGTCTCCATTCGGGTTCGCCGGCGCGTGGTGGATCGGGGGAACCCGGCAGCGTGGCGTTTCGGGGCGTCGACTGTAGGCTGCGGGGCAGGCGGCACCGTCATGCCAGGGTCCCGAACAAGGCGGCCAGGCGCGTCTCGGCTTCCGTGAGATCGATACCCCGGGCGGCGAGCCAGCCGTCGTCGTAGAGCGTCGAGCGATAGCGCTCCCCGGAATCGCAGAGCAAAGTGACGACCGATCCGGTTTCGCCGCGCGCGCGCATCTCCTCGACGAGATGCAGGCAAGCCCAAACGTTCGTGCCCGTTGAGCCGCCGCAGGGTCGGCCGAGGCGGGCACTCGTCATCCGGGCCGCGGCGATGCTGGCCGCGTCGGGCACCGCGATCATGCGGTCGATCAGGTCAGGGATGAAGGACGGCTCGACCCGCGCCCGGCCGACGCCCTCGATGACGCTGCCGCAGGCGGGAACGCCCTGGACCGTCCGGTCGGCGTGATGGCGGTGAAACACCGAGCCGTCCGGGTCAGCGACGCACAGGCGCGTCGGGTAGGTGCGGTAGCGGATGTACCGGCCGAGGGTCGCGGACGTACCGCCGGTGCCGGCGCCGCAGACGATCCAGGCCGGGACCGGGGCGTCCTCCAGGGCCATCTGCGCGAAGATCGATTCGGCGATGTTGTTGTTGCCGCGCCAGTCCGTCGCCCGTTCGGCGAAGGTGAACTGGTCCATGTAATGGCCGCCGATCTCGCCGGCGAGCGATTGGGCAGCGTCACTGACGTTCCCGCCGTCGATGAGGTGTGGTTCTCCGCCGTGGAAGGCGATCGTGGCGACCTTCTCGGCCGAGGTCGAGCGCGGCATTACCGCGAAGAAGCGCAGCCCGAGCAGACGTGCGAAATACGCTTCCGAGATGGCCGTCGAGCCGCTGGAGGACTCGACGATCGTCGTCTCGGGGCCGATCCAGCCGTTGCACAGGGCGTAGAGGAACAGCGAGCGGGCGAGGCGGTGCTTCAGGCTGCCGGTGGGATGGCTCGACTCGTCCTTGAGATAGAGCTCGATCCCGGGGGCGTGCGGAAGGGGCAGCCGGATCAGGTGCGTGTCCGCCGAGCGGTTGATGTCGGCCTCGATCCGCCGGATCGCCTGGGAGACCCAGGGTCGGTCCCTATCGGTCGGACGGCTCATGAGCCGGTCGCATCAGAGCCGCGCAGATCCGCCTTGCGCAGATCCGCCTCGGCCTGCGAGAGGAGCGCCTTGCGGTCGATCTTGCCCGTCGCGGCGAGGGGCATACCCTGGAGGAACCAGACCCGGCGCGGGTGCTGGTAGGCTGGGGCGTGGGCGAGCACGTGGCTCTTGACCTCCGCCTCGGTGACGGCCGCGCCCGGGCGGCGCACCACGAAGGCGACGGGCTTCGTCCCCTTGATTGCGTCCTCCACCGGCACGACGCAGGCCTGGAGCACGTCCGGATGCGTCTCGATCACCGTCTCGACCTCCCCGGGGAAGATGTTTTCGCCGCCCGAGACGAACATGTCGTCGGCACGGCCGACGAAGAAGTAGAATCCGTCCGCATCGCGGCGGAACACGTCGCCGGTGTCGTAGTAGCCGTCGGACGTGATCGGGGAAGGGGTGTCCGGGCGGTGGTGGTAGCCGAGCATGATCGCCGGACTCTTTAACTGCAGCACGCCGAGGTTCGGCGCCTCCGGCCCGACCAGGCGGACGGGCACCTGGGGATGCGGGTGGCCGACCGAGCCGACCGGGATGGGAAGGCCCGAGGGATGGCCGGAAAAGACGATCGGACCGCCCTCGGTCGTGCCGTAGGCGTTGATGATCCGGGCGTTCGGAAGCAGCGTCCGGGTCTGGTCCATGAGGGTCTCGTTCACCGGCGCAGAGCCCATGCGCAGGGTGCGGACCCCCGAGAGGTCGGCTTCGGCCAGGGCGCCCGCCTCGCGCAGCATCATCGCGATCATCGGCGGCACGGCGGTGAGCCAGGTGCAGCCGTATCGCCCGACCGCCGCGATGTAGCGCTTCGCGTCGAATTGCGGGAGCAGCACCGCGCTCGATCCCGAGGCGCAGACCAGGAGCGCAAGGGCCAGCGCGTTCATGTGGTAGAGCGGTGCGGCGATGAGCAGGCGCTCAGCGCGGAGGTCCGCCTCCGCCATTCGCGTGCGCACCACCCAGAGGTGGGCGGCATGGCCCAACATCACCCCCTTGGGCCGCCCCGTCGACCCCGAGGTATAGAGGCAGAGCGCCGCCTCGTCGGCCCACGGCCGAACAGCCTCGAACGCGCCGGGGTCGAGCCAGGATGCCAGCCCATCCGGACCGTCGCGGTCGAAGACGGCGATGGGGACGGCACCCGTGAAGGCCGCGTGCCGGGCGGCGTCGCAGACGACGAGGCGGGCGCCGCAATCGGCGATCACCCACGCCACCGTCGACGCGGGAAACTTGTGATTTACCGGTGTGGGCACGATCCCGGCCCGCATGGCTCCAAGGACGAGGGCGACAGTCTCGGGCCGGTTCGCCGCGAGGATCGCGATCCGGTCGCCGCGCGCGAGTCCCCCGCGCAGGAGACCGCGGGCGAACGCGTCGGCCATCGCGTCGAGGCCGGCGCGGGTCATCACGGTCTCGCGCGCCTCGCCGTCGAACCCGATGAAGACCGGCCGGTCCGGATCGCCGGAGCGGTCGACGAGGGCGCCGAGGTTGTCGATCGCGTCGGCGCGGCTCATCATGAACTCCGGCAGGTCACGAGAAGGTCGAGGGCGGCGAGCGTCAGGGTTGCGCGGGCGGCGTCGTGGCGAAGCCACAGGGCCCCCGGCAGGGCACGGGCCCGGTGCTCGATCTCCTCCAGGGTATCGAAGCGCAACCCCAGTTCGAAGAAGCGCGGCGCGCCGCCGGCGACGACGTGGAGGTGGAAGTCCCCGAGCCGGATGGACCACCCGTCGGCATCGGGCTGCGCGAGCGCGTTGCAGGCGGCCGCGTAGCGGACGGCCTCCGCCTCGGGATCGCGGCTCGTGACGACGACCCGATCGATCCAGTTGAAGCCGTTGGGGTGGGCGAACCATTCCGGTCGCCAGACGAGGTCCGGCGTCAGGTGCTCGCAATAGTAGATCCGGCCCGCCGGGAAGAGGTGGGCGGGAAACCGAACGGTGCGGAAGCGCGCCTCTTCGGTCCGCCCGGCGACGGTAACCGGGCGGGAGAACGTCGCCGGCGTTTCGACAGGCAGCCCGGTCCGGCTCAGCCGCGCGAAGCTCGCGTCCGCATCGCCGCTGGCGATGACGAGGCCGTTCAGGCCGAAGGGCGAGTCGAGTACGTCGCGGCGTTGGAGACCGAGTTCCGGCACACCGACCAGCTCGAGATATGGCCCCCGCGTCATCATCAGGTGGTTGATCGATCCGAGCGAGTGATGCCCGCGCGGCGTCAGCCGGAAGCCGAGCGCCGTGAAGGTCTCCGCGGCGGCGTCCATGTCGCGCATCGCGTTGACGACGACATGGTCCAGTCCGTCATAGGCGGATCGGCTCGCGGGGCGGCTCATGCCGTCCGTCCCCTAGAAAGCGCGATCCCTTCGCCGGCGCCGGTCGGCGCGATCACTTCGCCGGTGCCGTCATGTAGACGCCGCGCCCGCTGGCTAGCAGGCGGCCCTCGGCGTCGAGGATCTGCGCCTCGGCGACCGAGATCTGGCCGCCGAACTTCACGACCTTGCCAAGGCAGCGCAGGTTCCCCTGCATCGCCGCCCGATGGTAGTCGACGCGCAGGTCCACCGTCGGTACGCCGCGTCCGGTCTTCGACACCAGCGCCCAGTCGGCCGTGAGGTCGACCAGCGTCGCGAGGATGCCGCCGTGCGTGTAGCCCTTCTCGGCGTTGACGACCCATTCCGGACGCCACGTGGCCGCGAGTTCGATCGTGCCCTCGCCGACGGCCACGACGCCGAGGCCGAGCCACTGGTGGAACGGCCCGCGCAGAAGCAGCGCCTCGACCTGTTCCTTGGTGAGTGAGGTGTCCGACATGCTGTTGATCCGGTCCTAAGGAGCGACGACGATCTTGCCCATGACCTCGCGGTCCTGGATCATGCGAAGGCCCTCGGCGGCCTCTTCGAGGGAGAGCACCTTGTCGACGACCGGCTTGAGCGTGCCGGCCTGGATCATGTCCATCAACGCCGAGAGGTCGTCGTCGTAGAAGCTGTTGGACCCGACGATCTTGAGTTCGAAGCTCCAGACGTAGCGGAGATCCTCCTTCGGATCGTGGCCGGCGGTGGCGCCGCAGACCAGCAGGGTCCCGCCTCGCTTCAGGCACTTCAGCGACGGCACCCAGGTGTCGCCGCCGGTGAAGTTGATGACCACGTCCACGCCGCCCTCGTAGGTGCGCCGCTGGGGCTTGCCGTAGGTCTGGATCGCCCATTTCGAGAAGTCGGTCTCGCGGTAGTTGACGACGTGGTCGGCGCCGAGTTCGGTCAGGCGCGCCATCTTGTCGGCGCTGCCGGCGCAGGCGATCACCTCGGCGCCAAGTTGCTTGGCCAGCATCACGCATCCGGTGCCGACGCCGCCGCTGGCGCCGAGGATCAGGACCCGGTCGCCCGCCTTGACCGTCTTGTGGGTGATCAGCATCCGGTGCGCGGTGCCGTAGGCCACCGGCAGGGACGCCGCGTCGGCGTAGCTCACGTCCGGGGGCATCGCGATCAGTTGGTCGGCGGAGACGCGGCAGTATTCAGCCATGCCGCCGTCCATCATCTCGCCCATCAGGCCCTTGGCCTTGTTGAGCGGGTTGACGAGGACGCGGTCGCCCGCCTTCCAGTTCGCGACGCCCTCGCCGAGTTCGACAACCTGCCCGGCCATGTCGAGGCCGATCACCACCGGAAACGGTACCTTGATGCCGGGCATGCCCTTCACGGTGAAGACGTCGTGGTAGTTGAACGACGAGGCGCCGACCCGGATCACGACTTCGCCGGGGCCGGCCTTCGGCTTCGGGTGGTCGTGGACGACGGCGAGGTCGCTGATCTCGCCATGCTGGCGAAGCACGAGGGCCTTCATCGTCTCGGACATGCTGTCTCCTCCGGTTGATCGTTGAATGGCGCGGGCGGTCACCGGATCGCCTTCGACGCCTCGTAGGGGCCGGTCACCAGCGCGGCGTCGGGCAGGTCGCCCTTGACGACGCCGACGGCCTTGAACACCGCGAACTCGTTCTTCAGGGAGGCGACGTCGGCCGGCTCCATGCTGACGGTGTAGATGTGATCCCAGAGGGCGGCGTAGGCCTTCGCGTCGGCTTCGCCGAGGTTGGCCGCCGCCATGAGCGCCTGTGCAACCGCGGCCTTGTCACCCTTGCCGAACTCGTAGGCCTTGCGCATGGCGGCGACGACCTTGGCGGCCCCCGCGGGGTTGGCCTTGAGCCAGTCGTTGCGCATCAGCCCGACGCCGAGGACGGGCGGCGCGTCCTGCCTGGTGATCGCCTTCCACTCGGCGCGGAAGGAGCCGAGCTTGCGCAGCTTGGCATCGGGCAGCAGGGCCAGGGTGACCGTGCGCAGGGCGGCCGCGTCGATGTCCTTCTGCGCCAGGAATTGCGCCAGCCGCGGATCGTTGCCCGGCACGCTTTCGTAGTCCGAGGGCTTGATGCCGTAATTCGTCTCCAGGATCGCGGAGGTGATCGCCGCGGTGGCGCTGCCCGAGGGCGAGGTCCCGATCTTCTTGCCCTTCAGGTCGGCCATCGTCCGGATCGGCGAGGCTTCCGGGACGACGAAGTCGAGGTCGGCCACCTGGGTCGCCAGCACGATGCTGAGGGGGAGGCCGTCGGAGGCGACGCTGAAGGACGTTCCCGCGCTGGCAGCGATGGCGAAATCGATCGCGCCCGCGGCCATGGCCTTGGTCGGCGCGTTCACGTCCGGGAACTTGAGGTACTCGACGGTGAGCCCTTCCTTCTCCATGAACTTGCCGGCTTCGAGGACGGCCCCGAAGCCGAGGCTCACCCCGGAACTCCAGTAGCCGATCCGCACGGTCTCGGCGCGTGCGGGGCATGGTGCGGCGGCAAGGCTCGCGAGGGCTGCGGCGACCAGGCCGACGCGTTTCATCACGGTCATCGAGGCACGTCTCCAAAGGTCGTGGTCGTCGCGGTCGAAGGCACCGAGGGGGCGGTGGCGAAGGGCGATGGTCATGTCTGCGCGGTCCGCTTCCAGGCGAAGAGACGCCGCTCCAGGGGCTTCAGCACGAGGGATTCAAGCCCGATCATCAGCGTGACTAGGGTGAGCGTCCACGCGAAGACCTGATCGGTCTGGACGAGGTCGGCGGCCTGCCGCAGGCGGTAGCCGATGCCGCTGCTGGCCCCGAGGGACTCGGCCACCAGGCTGACGCGTGCGCCGAACCCGAAGGCGAGGCGTGCGCCCGAGAAGAACGACGGCAGGATCGTCGGGAGATAGACCTTGAAGAGCACTTTCCACCGCGGCATGCGGAAGGTGCGCGCGAGTTCGAGGTAGTCGGCGTTCACCGTCCGCGTGCCCTGCCAGACGTTGGTCAGGATCAGCGGCATCGCGGTCATGAACACCACGAAGATCGTGGTCCAGTTCGACAGCCCGAACCAGATCAGCGCGAAGATCGCCCAGATGGTCGAGGAAACCGTGTTCACAACCGTCAGGACCGGTTCGAAGAACGCGCCCAGCGCCCGGCTCGCACCGAGCAGCAGTCCGAGCGGAAGCCCGACCAAAGCGGCCAGCGCGAAGCCGGATGCGACGCGGCCGAAGGTGATGCCGAGGTCGGTGGCAAAGCTCTTCGAGGCGACGAGCGCGCACCACGCGCCCCAGACTCGGGCGGGGCTCGGCAGGACGAAGCTCGGCGCGTGCAGTGATGCCGCCTGCCAGGCGGCCAGCCCAAGAGCGATCAGGCCGAAGCGCATCGCGACGAGGCGCAGGCGACGCGATCTGGTCGCGGCGCGGCGCGTCGCGCGGAGGGATGGCGGCGTGCGCAAGGGTGGGGGCGTCCGCTCTAGCATGACGCGGGACTCAAGCCTGCGAGGGCGAGGCGCAGGCCGCGCACCGCCTCGGCGACGTCCGGCGCCAGCGGGTTGCGCGGATAGGGCAGATCGATCGCACGCGCCTCGCCGACGCGCCCGGGACGCGGATGCAAGACGACGACGTGGTCGGCGAGGACGATCGCCTCCTCGACGTCGTGGGTGACGAAGATCAGCGTCATCTTCCGCAGGCTCGCGATGCGCAGGACCTCGGCATGCATCTGCGCCCGGATCGACGGGTCGAGCTTGGAGAACGGCTCGTCCATCAGGAGGATCGCCGGCTCGGTTACGAGGCTGCGCGCGAGGGCGACGCGGCTGCGCATGCCGCCGGACAACTCGTGCGGATAGACGTCCTCAAAGCCGGCGAGCCCGACGAGGGCCAACGTCTCGCGGGCGCGCCGGCGCCGCTCCGTCGCGGGAAGGCTCTCAGCCTCGAGCCCGAACGCGACGTTCTGGGCCGCCGTGCGCCAGGGCAGCAGCCGATCCTCCTGGAACATGTAGGTCATCGAGTGCCAGTTCCGGAATTCGGCGGACGGCACATCGTCGAGAAGCACGGTTCCGCTGTCGGGCGGGATCAGTCCGGCGATGATGTTCAGGAGGGTACTCTTGCCGCATCCTGAGGCTCCGAGCAGCGCGACGATCGCCCTCGCCGGCACCTCGATGTCGATGTTCTGCAGAACATGGAGTGGCTCGCCCTCGCGCCGGTCGAACCATTTGTTCACGCCCCTGATTGAAACGACGCTCATGCGGAGCCGTCGCCGCTCTGGAGCGCCGCATCGATCGGCACGAGGGCGGCGGTATCACGAAGGCTCTGGACGACCTTTTGCATCGTCATCTCGCGGAACGTCTCGACGTGACGGCGCGCCACATCTTCTGCTCCGTCGGCATCGCCGGCGACTAGGCATTCGATCATCAGGCTGTGGTCATTCTCGATGTTCGGCCGGACGCCCTGCACGCCGAACCCCAGCGCAACGAGCCGGGTCATCTCGTCGAGGAGGCCCGACAGCGTCCGGCACAGGCGCTGGTTACCGGCCGAGACCGCGATCGCCATGTGGAAGCTGCGGTTGGCTTCGAGGAAGAAGTCGATCTGGTTGCCGACGTCGGTCACGGCACGGTCGCGGCAGGCCCGCTCCAGCCGTTCGAGCTGGGCCCGGTTTACGCGGCCGGCTGCCCCCCGCGCGGCCAGCGGCTCCAGGACAACGCGGAGCGCGAAAACCTCGTCGACATCCCTCACGGTGACGGGGGCCGCCCGGTAGCCCTGCCGCGGCATCGAAGCGACGAAGCCCTCCTGGATCAGCCGTTGCAGCGCAATCCGGCAACTCGCCTTGCCGAGTTCGTAACGCTCCATCACTTCGGCCTCGGTGAAGCGCATGCCCGGCAGGATCCGGCACGAGACGATCGCGCGGCGCAGAACGTCGTAGGCTTGGTTCCCGCGCAGGGTCGCCGGGGGCACCGTCAGGACGTCCGGTTGGCGCGGGAAGGCTCCGTCCTCAGACTTGCGCGGCATCTTCACCACCTCACGGCAGCCTCGTGATCAGCGCACGAGACCCAGCCAACGTAGCCAGGCTTTCAGAGAAGCGCCAACAAAATTGATGAGCATCAGTGGTTTAGCATAAAATATCCCCTTGCCGCCCATATCGTGAGCAGCTTACGACTGCTTCGTGACCTGTTCTTGGAATTTTCCCCTCGACCATCACGCGAACGCCCCGTCGATCCATCGCGGGCCCGTCAAAGGTCCAGGGTCACGCCGACGCGGGCGCGCGAGACACACGGGGTCATCCGATCCTGGCGTTTCCCGATCGGGAGCACCGCATCGCGGTGGATCACCGTGCCGTCGCGGTAGCCGCATTCGCAGGCGCCGCAGACACCGAGTTCGCACGAGGAGGGCAGGGAGAAACCGTGTTCGCGCAGCACATCGAGGAGCGAACGGTCCGCCGGCACGTGGAGTACAGCGCCGGTGGAGGCGATCCGCGCGCCGAATGGTTCCGGCTTGAAGTTTTCGTCTGAGACGGCGGCGAAGTGCTCGACATGGACTTGCTCGGGCGGCCAGCCATTTGCGGCGAGCGCCGCCTGCACGGCGTCAGTGAGGCGGCGAGGACCGCAAGCGTAGACATGGGTGTTCGCGTCGGGGCCGCGCAGGAGCGCCGGATGGAAGCGCCGGCCTTCCTCGGAGAACCAGTCGTGCAGGCGCGGCCCGCAGACAGTTCGCAGGTCTGCCAGAAGCGGCGCATGAATCATGGAGCGCGCGCAAAGATGGAGCTCAAAATCGGCACCGTGAGCCGACAGCGTGCGTGCCATGGCGAGGAGCGGCGTCGCGCCGATGCCGCCCGCCACCAGGACATGCCGCTGTGCGCCCGTCGCCAGGGGAAAGTTGTTGCGCGGCGCCGAGACGTCCGCAACAGCCCCGGGCGCGAGGTTGCCGTGCACCCAGGCCGAGCCGCCGCGCCCCGGCGTCTCGTGCTTGACCGCGATCTCGTAGCGGCCGCGATCGGCCGGGTCGCCGCACAGCGAGTATTGGCGCACGCGCCCGTCGGGGAGACGCAGGTCGACGTGGGCGCCCGCCGTCCAGGCCGGGAGTTCCGGCCGGCGCGGATGAACCAGGGTGAGGTGCAACACGTCCGGCGTAGTCGCGACGGCCGCCGCGACCTGCAGCTTCATGACGAGGCGCGCGTTCACGGCCTAGTCCAGCATTTCGATGGGATCGCCGGGGCGCAGGACGCCGCCGCGCTCGACCCCGCAATTGAGCCCGGAGCGGTTGTAGAGCGGCAGGTAGACCGGCAGGCCGAGCAACTCCTCCAGATACTTGCACGGGAAGTTCAGCCGCCCGCCGCGCAGAATCACCTCACCCACCCGGAAGCGACGGCCGACGAGGTGATTGAGCGGCACCCCGCGCACGGTCAGGTTCCGACGGTGGTCGATGGGCGCGATCTGTAGCGGCCCGGCTTGCAGCGGCGGGTCATTGCGGTTGATCGCGTCCAGCGCTTCCTGCTCGATCAGCGTCACCTCACGGGTGTCGGGCTTGGGCGAGTAGGTGCCGGAGCCGAGATAGTAGCGGTCGCCCTCGATGCCGCGGCCAGCGACGCACCGCGCCTCGGCGAGTTCCTCCATCTCGTAGCTTGCCGCCGAGGCGATGTGGATGGCGAGCAGCGTGCCCCGCCAGCCGACCGCGCCGCCGGGCACGCCGACGGCGATCGAACCGGCTGGATGGGCGAAGGCCTCGACCATGCGCGGGGGTGACAAATCGGTCATTCGGCGTCCTCCTACCGTGTCGCGAGGGCGATCGCCTCGATCTCGACCAGTGCGTCGCGCGGCAGTCGGGCGACCTCGATCGTGGAGCGGGCTGGGGCGTCGCCCGGGAAATGCTCTGCATAGACCGCGTTCATCGCGGCGAAGTCGTTCATGTCCTTCAGGAACACGGTCGTCTTGGCGATCGTGGCGAGGCTCGCGCCGCCGGCTTCGAGGACCGCCGCGAGGTTGGCGAGCGAACACCGGGTCTGAGCTTCGACGCCCTCGGGGAACGCACCCGTCTCGCGGTCGATCGGAAGCTGGCCGGAGGCGAAGACGAGATCGCCAACCCGGGTCGCTTGGGCGTAGGGACCGGCCGCGGGCGCAGCCTTGTCCGTCTTGATGATCGTCCTGTCCATTCGTCCTCCACGAGGCCGGCTCCGGCGCCAGCCGTCATCCATGATCCTGGAAGAAAATCCACCGATTTGGAAGCCCTTGGCGGACCGGAGAACCCTCGGCGCCGCGGTGATCCGCTGCGGTGGATCCGTCTAATCAATCTGACAGCGCGCCGTCTCGGGCGCCGAGAGTGCCGCCAGCAGCGTCACGCAGGCCAGCACGATCAGGTAGATCGAGATCGGCCAGGTCGCGCCCGAGGCCCAGGTCAGCAGGGCCGCCGCGATGAGCGGCGTGAAGCCGCCGCTGAGCGCCGCCCCGACCTGGAAGCCGAGGGAGGCGCCGCTGTAGCGCAACCGGGCGTCGAACAGTTCCGACATCCAGGCGGCCCCCGTCCCGAACATGATGCCTTGGCCGAAGCTCAGGGCGACCGCGATCGTGAGGGTGATGATCATCGGGTCGCGGGTGTCGAGGAGCTGGAACAGCGGAAAAGCGAAGACGATGGAGAACACGCAGGCGGCCACGAACAGTGGTCGCCGTCCGAAGCGGTCCGAGAGCCATCCGAACGCCGGGATCGTGAAGAGCTCGATAATGGCGGCGATCAGGATTCCGTTGAGGACGACGCCGCGGGGCAGGCCGAGCTTTCCCGTCACGTACGAGATTGAGAATACGGTGACGACGCTGACGTAGGCGATCTCCGACACCTTCAGGCCGACGGCCTTCAGGAAGGTTCGAGGATGCTCCGTCAGGATTTCCATGACTGGGATCTTGGCGAACGCGGCCTGCTGCTTCACGCGCTTGAACGAGGGCGTCTCGTGCAGCCGAAGCCGGATGAAGAGGCCCACGAACACCAAGAACGCGCTTGCCAGGAACGGGAGGCGCCAGCCCCAGGCCAGGAACTCCGCCTCGGGCATGAGGCCCGCCAGCGCGAACGCCCCGATCGAAAGGATGACGCCGAGCGGGTACCCGAGCTGGACGATGCTCCCGAAAAAGCCGCGCCGCTCGGTAGGCACGCTCTCCACCACCATCAGGACCGCGCCGCCCCATTCGCCGCCGATGCCGATGCCCTGGACGAGGCGAAGCGTGACGAGGAGGATCGGAGCCCAGATTCCGATCTGCGCATAGGTTGGCAGGCAGCCGATCAGGAACGTGCCGAGCCCCATGATGATGATCGTTAGGGACAGCATGGCCTTGCGGCCGATCTTGTCGCCGAAATGGCCGAAGACGATCCCGCCGAGGGGGCGGGCGAGGAAGCCCACCGCGTAGGATCCGAAAGCGGCGATCGTGCCGACCACTGGGTCGACGCTCGGGAAGAAGAGCTTGTTGAACACCAGCGCGCTCGCTGTGCCGTAGATCAGGAAGTCGTACCACTCGACCGTGGTGCCGATCACGCTCGACCAGACGATCTGTCGTCGGTCCGCGAGGGACACGTCGCTCCGGTCGGGGCCGAGGCTGGCCTCCATCGCTGTCGCCGCACTGGCCATCGCAAAGCCTCCATCGTATTGGAGATATTTCCAGTCTAGTGGAGGCAAGCGACGTGCCAGATGTTGCAGCGCCGATCGGTCGACGGAACCATGCGGCCCCGGACATCGGTGCCCCTCAAATCTCGCCGCTCGACAGCGGCAGCTTCCTACGGGTGCGGTCGAGTGCAAAAGTCGAGGCGATGATCTAGTCAGCGGTCAAAAGGTGTCCGTACGTCCGGTCCGTCGAGGTTATCGGGCTGATGGGGAACAGGAGACGGCATGTCGGTGAGGGAGACGGTCGCCCCGGCGCAGATCGCGGCGGAGACGGGTTCTCAAATGCACGTCTCGGAGGAGATCCGCCGCCGCCGCCGGGAACTCGACCTGTCGCTGGAGGCGCTCGCGGCGCGATCGGGCGTCAGCCGCTCAATGATCTCCAAGATCGAGCGCGCCGAGGCGGTGCCGTCCACCGTGGTGCTCTCGCGTCTGGCCGAAGCGCTGGGCGTCACCTTCTCGCGCCTGATGGCGCCTGCGACCGATCTCGAGGTGCTGCTCATCCCCGCGCGCCGTCAGCCGGTCCTGCGGGACGAGGAATCCGGCTTCCTGCGGCGCTGCCTGTCGCCGGTCCTGCCGGGGCGGGGCATCGATTTGGTGCTCAACACGCTTCCGCCCGGTGCCGGCACAGGCGAGTTCACCGCTCACCGCCGCGGCGTCTCGGAATACATCTACGTCCTCCGGGGCCGCCTCCGCGCGGTGATCGGCACCCGCACCGTCATTGCCGAGGCCGGCGACAGCCTGTACTTTGAGGCCGATGCCGGACACGCGTTCAGCAATGTTGGAACCGAAGCCTGCGAGTATATTCTGGTGATCGATCCTTCCCGTGTCCGATAGGGTTGACCGGAACGGTTAGACTTTCGGCGCTCGTCTGAATCGGCTCTACGCCCCTAATGTTTCGACGCCGGCGCCGTGACTGCCCGAATTCATGGATTCGAACCGAGCGCCGCCGAGGCGCCCAACTTGTACAGGCCAACCACACATTACAAAGGCCTGAAACGCTCTATCGCCGCCGCATCGTCCATCCGATCGAGCGCGATGAGCGCGGCCACGTACGCATCGAGCCGGCCTCGCCATGCACGTGACCGGCGTCGTGCCGCCGCCGGCCTAGTCTTTGCCGGTGGGGGCGGGGTGGAGCGCATCAAGGACGCGGCCGGAAAAGGAGGCGCCGGGCTCATGCTCCGCGCGCCTGCTCGATGCCCACGGTGGTCATGCGCATGCGCGTCCGGGGCGGTGCAGCCTCTGGTAGGGGGCTGTCATGGTACTCTCTTCATCCTGTATCGCCGGTGCCTCCCGACCGACCAGCTGCAGCGCGGCGAGGTAGTCCGCGGCGCGCGAGCCCTAGGCGGCGGCCGTGGCCAGCGCCCGATGGTCGGCGCGCAGCAGCGGCGCCCAGAAGGCACGATAGGCTGCGTGGTCCGGGTGGGGAGTGCGCGCAAGCCCGAGGTCGGCCAGGACGAAGGCGGCGCCGAGCTCGGCCACCAGCTCCTCGGCAGCGTAGGCGCGGCCGCCGAACCGACCCGTGAGGTCGCGGTCGAGGCGGTGCAGGGCGCCGGTCCAGTGCACGAGTCATGGGCCAGTGTGCCGGCGTAGCCGGTGGGCGTCTAGAAGGCGGCGTGGGGCGGCAGGTGGATCGTGTCAGTGACCGGCACGTAGCAGGCCCGGGTACCGCCCTCGTGGATCACCGCGCCGGTGGTGGCAACAAAGGCGTCGACCCGACCCAACGTGGTCGGGCACGGCCCTGAGCCAGCGCCTTCCGCGGCTTGAGGGAACGAGCTACGCTCCGACCGGCTAAGGGAACGGCATGTTCGATTGGAATGACTTAACCTTCTTTCTGGAACTCGCCCGACACGGCCGGCTCATGCCAGCTGCGCGCCGCCTCAAGGTCGACCATACGACGGTGAGCCGCCGCATCGCCGAGTTGGAGCGCAACCTGGATTCTCGCCTGTTCAACCGTAATTCGGACGGCTTCGCGTTGACCGAGGCCGGCCACAAGCTGTTCGTGATCGCCGAGGCCATCGAGCAGAAGATGGTCTCGGTCCGGGAAGCGCTCGGGCTACGGGATATCGCTCAGCCGATCGGACGTGTCCGTGTCGCGAGCATGGAGGGCATCGCCGCGTTCTATCTCGCGGCCAAGTTCATCGAGCTCGCAGCAGCGGTACCGGACGTCGTCGTCGAGCTCGTAACCGAGCGGCACCTCATCAACCTGACCAAGCGGGAGGCCGACATCTCGGTGTCGTTCGTGCCGCCACAAGGTCAGCGACTCCGTATCAAGAAAGTCGGCGAATTCCGCCTGGCCCTGTTCTCATCGGAGCGTTACCTGCTCGGCCGCGGCCGCCCGGCGACGCGCGCAGAGCTCCAGGACCACGACTTCGTCGACTACGTCGACGATCTGGTTGCCATCAGCCCGGTCCACTGGCTGTTGGAAGTCCTGACACCCTCGAACGTCGTCTTCCGCTCCACCAGCATGGCCGCCCAGCAGACGGCCGTCGCGGCAGGCGCGGGCATCTGCCTGCTGCCGCTGTTCTCGGCCAAGACCAACCCGGCGCTGGTGCCCGTGCTTCCGGATGAGGTGGTGGTGCGCCGCGACCTCTACCTCGGTGTGCACGAAGACATCGAATGCGTCGGCCGGGTTCGTGCGGTCACCCGCTTCCTCACCGACCTGTTCACCGATGAGGCAGCCTATCTGAACGAATTTTGAGCATAGGGCGGCATCACCGCACCGCGCGTTGCGTATTTCCGGCCTTCGCCGGACGGCGGGTCTCTGTTGAAACGGCGGTATCCCTGGAATTGGAGCCGCACGAATGCCCGCCGAATACCCGCAGTTGAAGGCCGCCGCCTGTCACGTCGCGCCGGTCTACCTCGACAGCGCCGGCTCGGCCGAGAAGGCCGTGGCGCTGATCGGCGAAGCGGCTCGCGCGGGTGCGGACCTCATCGTCTTCCCCGAGGGGTACATGCCGGGCTTTCCCCTCTGGGTCGCCCTGCGCGCGCCGATCCACAACCATGACCTTTTCAAGCGACTGGCCGCCCAATCCGTCCGTCTCGACGGGGTGGAGATCGGCGCGGTGCGTGCCGCCGCCCGGCGACACGGCGTCGTCGTCTCCCTCGGGTTCAGCGAGAGCACCGAGGCCAGCGTCGGCTGCCTCTGGAATTCGAACGTGTTGATCGGGCGCGACGGCGCCATCCTCAACCATCACCGCAAGCTGGTCCCGACATTCTACGAGAAGCTCGTCTGGGCGAACGGCGACGCCCGCGGCTTGCGCGTGACTCAGACGCCGGCGGAACGCCCGAACCCCAGGTCGATGCCGCCGGCTGTTTCCCATGCCCCCCATCCTCGGCGCACGGGCCGGGGACGCCCTAGGTGTTTGATCCCGCGGTGTGGTGGTACGGTTGACCACCATGCTGCGAGGGATGCGCTATGGGCCAGGTTCTTCATGGAAGCGCCACCACGACCGAGGCAGTCCGTCGCGCGATCCAGCTACGTGAAGAGAGCGTAAG